>CANOID010000057.1 GCA_947565985.1 uncultured Lachnoclostridium sp. | reverse complement strand
TATGCTGGTCAAATGGCACAGTCGATGGCAAATCACTGTGTAACTATTGTTGGCTGGGATGATAATTATTCTAAAGATAATTTTGCATTCAAGCCTGCTGGCAATGGTGCATGGCTTATTGCCAATAGTTATAGTGAAGATTATAACGATGAAGGATATTTTTGGCTGTCATATTATGAACCTTCAATCTGTGATATATTTACATTTGATGTTGAACCAGTATCAAACTATGACCACAACTACCAATATGATGGCATAGGATATGGCGATACAGTTTATATTAAAAATAAAAAAATATCTGCTGCCAATGTATTTACAGCAGATGAAAATAGCACACAGTTATTAAAAGCAGTCTCATTCTATACACTTACAGATGACCAGTCATACAATATTAAGATATATAAAAATGTATCTGGAAACTCTCCCGAAAACGGCACTCTTGTACAAGAATGTACTACAAATGGCACTGCAAAGTTAAATGGCTATCACACTGTACCACTTTCATCAAGCTGTACGCTAGAGCCCGGTGAAAAGTTCTCTGTAGTGCTAACATATAAATACAACTCTTCTACAGGAAATCAAGCATACCTTCCAGTAGAAGGACAGACAGCAGTTGCAAGTGGTATTAGATATGGCTATTCATCAAAAAAAGGACAGAGCTATTATTATCTTAATAAAAAGTGGTATGATGCTTCTTCAAAGGGATTGAATAATATATGTTTAAAAGCGTTTACAAGTAATACTGACACAACAGAAACACCTGTTCCTACAGAAACATCTACTCCAATACAAACTCCTGTTCTAACAGAAACGCCTGCACCAGCAGAAACGCTTGTTCCAACAGAAACACCTGCACCAGCAGAAACGCTTGTTCCAACAGAAACACCTGTTCCTACAGAAACATTTACTCCAACACAAGCTCCTGTTGCTACACCTGTACCATCTGCAATAACTGTGAAAACGAACATTATTAAAATATCTAAAGATACTGTTATTTTAGGTAAAAATGAAAGCTACAAACTCAGTGTAACTTTAGACAATGCTTCATCAAATATGTCAAAAGATGATATAGCATACACAAGCAATAATAACAATGTAGCAGTCGTTGACAGTTCAGGTGTTGTTACTGCAAAATCTGTGGGTATCGCGTTTATTACAGCTTCTATAGACAGAGGAGAACCTGCATCTATAAAGATTGTTGTTAAAAAAGCACCATCTACAATCAAGCTTAGTTCATCAACACATAAGAATATACAAAAGGGTAAAACTTTTAAAATTACTGCCAAAGTTCCCAATGGGTCTGCAAGCTACCACTTTAGCTACTCTTCTTCTAATAAAAGAATAGCAAAAGTAAATAAAAACGGAAAGGTTACCGCGGTAAAAAAGGGAAGAGCAGTAATTACGGTGAAAACATATAATAACAAAAAGACTTCTATAGTGGTTATCGTCAAATAACTGCTATAAAAACGGGGAAAAAATGAAACAAAGAAGTAAAGGAATACTGTGTATCATAAGTGCGGCGTTTTTCTTCGCACTTATGAATTTATTTGTAAAAATGTCAGGTGATATACCAACTCTCCAAAAGGCGTTTTTTAGAAATGCTGTGGCTATAATATTTTCAATGGCACTACTGCTTAAAAATCATATAAGCTTATCCAAATGTAAGGGAAATTGGCATCTGGTACTGCTGCGTTCATTTTTTGGTACGCTTGGTATTTTTTTTAATTTTTATGCCATTGACCACTTAAATATTTCAGATGCATCAATGCTTAATAAGCTTTCACCTTTTTTTGCAATACTTTTTTCTTACTTTATATTGAAAGAAAAAGCAAAGCCTTACCAGCTCATCTGTGTACTGGCTGCACTGGGCGGCACATTATTTATTTTAAAACCCGGCAGTGGTATGGTAAATAACAGTGTGCTTTCACTGGTGTCTTTCCCTGCTTTTATTGGACTGTTAAGTGGCATGAGTGCAGGACTGGCCTATACTATCCTGCGCAAGACAACAAGTAAGGGAGTTCCTGGAAATCTGATTGTATTTATTTTTTCAGTATTTTCATGTCTTTGTTCACTACCATTTCTTATTACAGACTATGCACCAATGAAATTAAGCCAACTTGTATTTCTTGTTATGGCAGGGCTTGCTGCTACAGGAGGACAGTTTTCAATTACAGCAGCATATACTTATGCACCAGCAAGTGAGTTGTCTGTCTATGACTATTCTCAAGTAATATTTGCAGGAATACTCGGATTTTTATTTTTAAATGAAATGCCTGATGTATTTAGCTATTTTGGTTATACAGTTATAATAAGTGCATCAGTTATTATGTTCATCATGCGTAGCAGGGACAGTACCTAATGCGTTGGCAAAAAACTCAGGACACAAATCAAGAAGCGTATTTCCCTTTTTTTCTGGTCTAAATAAATCAAGTACAGGCTTCATTACACGCTCAAATTTTTCAGGATTTTTGGACAGACGAAGTATTTCTGCAGTATTTACAGCATCTGATAGTGCAGTATGCTCTGCACCTGTAAATTCATAATCAGCCGCCTGTACTGCCTGTTTTAGCTTAAATTTCTTCTCTATCTTTAAAAGCTTGCTGTACTCCAACTGAAAGTCCACCCAGTTAGAAGCCATCCTGTCTATTATCTTGCCCTTATACCCTTTAAAACTGGCTTCTACTTTGAACTGTTGTATATCAGACATACTCCAAGAATAAAAAACCGTCTTTTCGCTACCTATCCATCTGCCAAAATCGTCCAGTGCCTTAAAAAAGTCTGGTGCTCCTTTCAGTTTATCATCTGTAATCCCTGTAAGCTTAATTATTCTGCTGTTCATCTTTCCAAATGAAGGACTTACATAAGTCTGGTATTTGTCGATTACATCAAATCTGCTGTTCATCTTTACAGCACCAATTTCTATAAGCTCACTAGACAGTTTTTTATCACCACGGTACTGACGTTCTATTTTATTCATTTCCAAATCTATCATGATATGGTTCACATATCCACTTCCTTCCACCTAATTCCCATCTGATATAGCACAAATATTCCAATATTTAAACATTTTATTAATTTTGCACTAATTATCCAGTAATTTTTTGTATATTTTCCCAATACCTTTTCCGCTGTCATTTTCTATATTGTATTCCCTTGTGAAAATATTATATATAAAATAAATTTTCTGCTTAAATTATTGTCTATTTTTTACATCTAATTTTCTTCCAAAAACCTTAAAAAATTGACTTTCTTGTAATTTTGTGCTAAATTAGCTTATGTAATGTAAAAGATTATTGTAGACATGCATTAATGTTTACTGCACGCAACGAAAGGCATAGGTGAAAAATGAGCCATACAGATATAACTAGGGTAAAATCATCTGTTGATAAAAACATCGGCAGTAAAGTTAAAATCCGTGCAAACCGCGGCAGACATAAGATTGATGTAACTGAAGGCATCATATGTAAAACTTATCCAAGCATATTTCTTATTCAGGTCGAAAATAAACTAGATAACACGGTACACACAATTTCTTTCAGCTATACAGATGTATTGACAAAAGACGTACAGATGCAACTTATATAATGTCCTATTGTGATAACAACAGGAGTAACCATCTAAAACTAGGTTACTCCTGTTGTGGCATTTGTCTTGTCTTTTTAAAACGTCATCTCTACCTTTGTACCATATCCAAAGTTACTTGATATCTTTATGCTGCCACCAAGGGAAACTATATTATGACGTAGAACATCCATTCCAACACCACGCCCTGAATAATCATTTGGCTCTTCAGTTGTGCTTATACCACTTGCAAAGAGTAAATTTATAATCTCATCTTCTGTATATTCTTCTTCTGGTTTTTTTAAAAGATTATTCTCTTTAGCACTTTTAAGAACTGCTTTTGTATCAATTCCTGCACCATCATCTTCTACTGATATTATAAGATGATCATCCTTGTTGCTAAAATTAAGCCGCACAAGACCCATAGGTGGTTTACCCATATATTCACGTTCTTCTAAACTTTCAATGCCATGGTCTACAGCATTTCTTATTATATGCACAAGAGCACTTGATATCTTTTCTCTTGCAGACTTTTTAAACAGTGTTCTCTCACCTCTTACTAAAAGCTTTACAGGTTTATTAAGCGATACAGACATTTCATCTACAAGAGCCTCCATCTTTTTAGCGATTGCTACAAAATCTGCCTCCGTAAGAAGTTTTGCCGCAGACGAAATTTCATGTTCTATACTCTTTAGTAGCATCAAATCTCTGTGTCTTATCTCTATATGTCTATCACCCTCAAATCTTTCTTCAATGCCTTTTATAAAATCATTGTAGTGTTTTATACTTTTATTTAAATAGTCAATATCATTTTGTTTTACAAGTACAACTGGTTCACTAATGCCACCTTGTCTCTTTAGTTCTGCATTTGCAGGCTTTTCTTTAGTTTTTTTAACTTCAGGTTTCTTTTCTACACTGTCCGTTTCACCAGCGCTTGCAATATAATATACTTGCCGCCTTTTTCCTGCTGCTTCTTTGGCAGGAGCCGCTTGTTCATCAATTTGTCCATCTTTATTATATTCTATTCTCAAATCTTCAAGATACTTTTTAATATCGTTCTCTAAGTCTTTATGTCCTTGCTCCAACTTGCCGCCTTTTGCAAACTGGTCAACATCATCTGAAACACATTCTACATAAGTTGTAATAATTTTGTCAAAACGTTCTGTATCTGTTATCTCAAGCTTATTATTCCTAAAGAATACAAGCAAATTTTCAAATATCCTGCTAGGTACAGCAATGGTATCTATAAGCATCATTGTGGAATCTGCCTTCATAGTATGTATAACACGAAAAACCTTTTTTATATAATTTTCATCATAAGTTTGGCAGTCTTTATATTGCTCTATTACATTATGTAATTCATTAACTAAAGAAAGGGCCTCCTCATAAAAGATTTCAGTCATGGAATCCATAGTATATTCCTCCTCATATCTCATATAGAACAATTAAAAATATTAATATTAATTTTAGTGCATCTGTTTCTGTATTTTATTAAATATTTCCATCATATCAGGGTCAAAGCGTTTGCCGCTTTCACTATTCATTATCTCAAGGCTTTCTTCATTAGAATATGCTTTACGGTAACATCTGTCATGATTTAGTGCATCATATGTGTCCACTATAGCCATAATTCTTGCTGAAAGTGGTATCTTAGTACCTTTTAATCCATATGGATAACCTGTTCCGTCCCAGTTTTCGTGATGATACCTTGCAATATCAACAGACATTCCTATAAGATCATTATTGCCACTATATTTATATATTTCCTCAAGATGTTTTGCACCCTCCTCAGTATGTGTCTTCATAATTTCCCACTCTTCTGGAGTTAAAGGTCCTTCTTTTAAAAGTATATCTTCTTTTATTGACAGAGTGCCTATGTCACAAAGCTGTGCAGCAGTCTCTATGCTGTCAATAAAACTACTTGTAATTTCTTTATCAAATTTTGGTGAAAACTGCAGACTCATTGAAAAAAGTCTGCAATTAGCACCTATTATATTAAGATGATTTTCATAACTGCCATATCTTAACTCTAAAAGGCTTGCTATTGCATAAAGAATATTTTTCTGTTCATTAGCAACTTTCTGTATCTGTGAATTTACCATTTTGTGGAGCTTTTTATTATATGTTTCTAATTCCTGCTGCATCTTATAGATTTTAAGATGTGTATTAAGCCTTAATGTTACTTCTTCTTTTTCAAATGGTTTTGCTATATAGTCTACAGCACCAAGTTTAAAGCCTTTCACCTTATCTTCTACAGAGTCTAAGGCAGATATAAAAATTATAGGGATATCCCTTGTCTTGACATCAGCTTTAAGCATTGAACAAAGCTCAAAACCATCAATCTCTGGCATTGTTATGTCAAGCAGTATAAGTTGTGGTATCCTTTGGTTAATTGCCGCCAGAGCCTGCTTTACGCTTATAACAGGGCGTGGAATATATCCCGCTGATTTAACCATTTCAGATAAAATCACTAGGTTAGCTGATACATCATCCACTATAAGAATATTGGGTTGTTGTTTCTTATTTGCAGGCATATTATTATCCTTCCTCTTTATTAAATACTTCACTTATGGCTTCTTTCAGTTCTTCATACTGTTTAATCGCATCTTCATGGGCACCCTTTCTAACTGTCATTTGCAAACGAAACGCTTTTCGCTTTAAATTCATTGTGTCTTCTGCAACAAGCTGTTTTATATTCTCCGCAAATGTGTTTGCCCTATCCCAGTTCTCCATCTCAATACAGATAACCAGTTTTTCCATATTTGCATTTATCTCTTTGATATTTTCAGCAGAGCCTAGTTTATAAATTTCACTTGGCTGTACTTCTTCGTCTTCCTGTGATATACTACCCAAATTAAAAGAATATGTACTCTCTTCCAAAATATCTGTATTACTTGCATCCGCTCTTTTTACTCTTATTGAAAAAGAAAATGTACTTCCTTTTCCTTTCTCACTTTCAACATTGACATTACCACCCATCATTTCCACAAGGTCTTTAACAATATTTAAGCCCAGTCCTGTTCCACCAAATCTTCTGGTAATTGATGCATCAACCTGTGAAAAACTTTTAAACAGCTTATCCATTTCATTTTGTGCTATTCCTATTCCAGAATCAATCACCATAAAAAACAATTCCAGCTCTTCATCAATTTCAACAGTCTTTATAACATTGACAACTATCTGCCCTACAGATGTAAACTTAATAGCATTAGACAAAAGATTATTAAGAACCTGTGTAAGCCTTAACTCATCACCTATAATCATATCAGGTATATCATCTGATACATTGCATATAAGCTTTATTCCCTTTGATTCCACTTGAGGGGTATTAACTTTTATAAGACTATCCATCATACGATGAAAACTAAACTCTTCATTTTCTATAGTAAACTTACCTGACTGAAGCTTAGAATAATCAAGTATATTATTTATAATTTTAATCATAGTTGTACAACACTGCTTGATAATTTCAACTGATTCTCTCTGTTCAGATGATAAGTCAGTATCTAAAAGATTCGTTGCTAATCCCATTACACCATTTACAGGAGTACGGAGTTCATGTGTAACATTGGCGACTAATTCATTTCGTTCTTTGTGTGCTTCCTCTGCCTCTACTTTTGCATATATAAGTTCCTTAGTCTTTTCTTTTTGTTTTGCAATATTTTGTGCATAACACATCCCATAACATCCAGTATCCGATTTATCCAGAAAGGTTATATACATAACTACTGTAATACAAGTCTGGTTTTTTCTATATGCAACTGTCTCAAAACGTTCTCCCTCTGGCTTGTCTGTAAGGCTCACCCTGCCATTGTCAAGTTTTAAAACAGAACGGAAAATTTCATGCATATATAGGCTATCTTCTTCATTATATTCAAGCTGCTTTGCAACAAATGTGCTTTTCTCACTTACATATCCATCCTCTTCAAAAAAGAATACCATTACATCTGGCAGCTCTAACAGCGTCTTATAGCGCTTAACTTTCTGTTCTAAATCACTCATACAACCTCCCTTGAAAACAACACTATATCTGTATAATATTTAAGCATTGGCTCCACAGCATTTCTTATATTTCTTACCACTTCCGCACGGACAAAGGTCATTTCTTCCAACTTTTTTCTTTTTTACTATAGTTCCTGACTTTTTTTGCTGTATATAAATTTCTTTTCTGCGTTCTTCAGATAAAAGATTATCCCACATTGGAAGCTCATACAACCAATCCGCTTTTGCCTCTACCATATAGTAATAAAGCTTCTCTAAATTTATATCAAGCTTTACCTCTGTGTCTTCGGTCATCTGTTCAATAGGGTTTGGTTCGTTAAGACTATCATTAATGCCATCTAAGAATCCCACCATATGCCTAAGTTCCATATTGTACTTTTCTGCAAGTTCTTTAACCGTACCTTTTACAACATTAGAAGGATCAGCTAAAAGCTGTTCATACACTGCTTTTTCATCTTTAAAATATCTGTCCCAGATAACTTTTCCTGATTTTGAATTAATATCTACACTATATGCGTACTTACGCCAGTCTTGTAATAATCCCATAGTCCTGTCCTCTCTTCACTTAAATAGAAAAATCAATTATTATTTTATTATACCATCAGCATCTTAAAGTGTAAAGATGCGAGAAAAATTTTCAAATTCACTCAACATAAAAGCGGAAGCATTGTTCAAATGCTTCCGCTTTTGGAGAAGGTATTTTTGTTACTTATGGGGTGTAGCAAAAACTATATAATGTATTGGGGTTTACGAGTATTAGTATAACAACCATGTCCATTGAAGTGTGCACAAACTTGCATAAAATTTTATATATTTTTTGTATATATTTACAACCAATATTCTGTAGCAACCGTCAATATCACCATAAAACCGTATTTTTTCTCCTTTTTGTCCTACAGCATACAATCAGACTTCAAATGTATGCTCGTATTTATCCTCTATTGCTGGTGGTGCAAATAGTGATTCAAACTCAAACCTGTCGATTCTTTCTTTTTCAAGAAGTAGTTTCGCACACTTGTGAAGAATTTCTATATGTTCCTCAAGTATATTTTTTGCTTTGGCATAGCACTCATCCATAATATGCTTGACTTCATGGTCTATCTTCTTTGCGACATCCTCACTGTAACCTCTGCTAGTATGCCCAAAGTCGCGTCCAATAAACACTTCATCCTCATCAGCATAATTTATCATACCTACATTTTCTGAAAAACCATACTTTGTAACCATAGCTTTAGCAGTATTGGTAGCTTGTTTAATGTCCTGAGAAGCACCTGTTGTAATATCGTCAAATATTATAGATTCAGCAATACGCCCACCAAGACTTACTATAATGTCTTGAAGCATCTTGCCTTTTGTCATAAACATTTCATCCTGTTCAGGTAAAGGCATAGTATAACCTGCTGCACCTGAACCCGTAGGTATAATAGATACCATATGAACAGGACCCACATCGGGAAGCAGATGGAAAAGTATCGCATGCCCAGCTTCATGGTATGCTGTAATCTTTTTATCTTTTTCAGAAATAATTTTACTTTTCTTCTCTTTGCCTATGCCAACTTTAATAAATGACTTGCTAATGTCTTCTTGTTCTATAAATTTACGCCCATTCCTTGCACACACAATAGCTGCTTCATTAAGCAAGTTTTCAAGGTCTGCTCCTGTAAAGCCTACTGTAGTCTGTGCAATAGCTTTAAGGTCCACGTCATCACCTAAAGGCTTGTTTTTAGCGTGTACATCAAGTATTTCTTTGCGTCCCTTTACATCAGGTCGTCCCACTGTAACACGTCTGTCAAAACGTCCCGGACGCAGTATTGCAGGGTCAAGTATATCCACGCGGTTTGTGGCAGCCATAACTATGATTCCTTCATTTATTCCAAAACCATCCATCTCAACAAGCATCTGGTTAAGTGTCTGCTCACGCTCATCATGCCCGCCGCCAAGACCTGAGCCACGTTTACGTGCAACAGCATCAATTTCATCAATAAAAACTATACATGGTGCATTCCGCTTTGCTTCGGCAAATAAATCCCTTACACGTGAAGCACCAACACCTACAAACATTTCCACAAAGTCTGAACCTGACAAACTGAAAAATGGTACGCCTGCTTCACCTGCTACAGCCTTTGCAAGAAGTGTCTTTCCAGTACCCGGAGGGCCTACTAATATTATACCTTTAGGAATGCGTGCACCTACACCTGTATATTTGGCTGGATTAGCAAGGAAATCGACTATTTCCTCTAATTCTTCTTTTTCCTCTTTAAGACCTGCAACATCATTAAATGTTTTAGAATGCTGGTCATTAGGGTCTATACGCTGGGCACGGCTCTTGCCAAAGTTCATCATCTTGGCATTACCCCCGCCACCTCCTGATGATTGGGCGGACAAAAACGAAAACAGGAAAAATATTGCAACTATGCCAAGACCATATGGCAGCAGTGTTGTAATAATCCATGAAGTCTTTTGGATATCATGCATTTTATATTTTCCTGAAAGACTGCTGTCATTCTCAAGCAGCTCTTCTACTTCTTTTATATCAGATACATAAAAGTTTACAGAGCCACCGCCTGAAAGTGAAGCATTTACCTCACCTGTTGGTATCTCCTGATTAGGCAGAATTTCCACCGACTCGATATTGCCGGCACTTAAATCTGCTTTAAAAGTATTGATATTATATGAGCCTGAATAATTATCATTTAATGTACCTGATGCATACACCGCAATAAAAATTATTGCAAGTATAGCAATGTAAAAACCTATTCCGGCTGTTTTCATCTGTTTCTTCATCAAATAATATCTCCTTCATTTTAATTAATGCTCTACAAACTCCAATTCCCCTATGTATGGAAGATTACGATATTTTTGTGCATAATCAAGTCCATAGCCAACCACGAATTTATCAGGTATTGTGAAACCTGTATATTCAGCTTCTATATCTGTCTTCCTTCTATCAGGTTTATCAAGCAATGTACAAATTTTAAGGCTTGCAGGACCTCTTGCAAAAAGCATTTTTTTTGTAAGTTTTAGTGTAAAGCCTGTGTCTATTATGTCCTCAACAATTATACAGTGCTGTCCATCTATAGGCTCATCAAGGTCTTTAGTTATTGATAGCCTCCCTGAAGATTCTGTACTGTCGCCATAGCTTGATACAGTCATAAAATCAATAGTAACTGGAATATCAAGCCTTTTTGCAAGCTCGCAGCAAAAGAAAACACTACCTTTTAAAATACAGATTAGATGTACTTTTTTTCCTTTGTATTCTTCGTTAATTTGTGATGCCATCTGTGCTATTTTTTCAGTGATTTGTTTTTCTGTAATCATCTCATGTATTATCTCGCCCATTTCCACTTTTCTCCTCTTCCATGCTTGCTGTTACACATAAAATTTCTTTCGTTACATCTGTTACGTAATAATACGCACTGCACCTTCCTATGGCTGGAATCCACAATATATGGTTTCCTTCTGCAAGAACCCATAATCTGTTGCGTTCACTTATTGGTATTTTACTGTCTATAAGTATACGGTTAAGCTTTTTCTTTGAGCCATCAGTACGCAGCCACATATAATCACCACTCATAGGATACCTAAACTGTGGCATAAATTTTATTTTATCATAATCAAAGCATTTAGTACAGTAATTTTTTTCAATAATATTAGAGAGTATTTGTGACTCTATATGCTCTCTTTTAAATAAAATAATATGCTTTTGTCCATCATTATATTCAAGTTCTACTCTTCCTGGAACTTTTATATCTATTATATCTGTTTTTGTCGTGTTGCTTTTGTCACATAAAATATTTTTATCTGCTTTTTTTATCCAAAGCCAATTATAATCTCTCCCAGCACACATTCCATATGGAAGACTCAGCCGTTTTCCTGTATCTTTATACAAAAGTCCTGCAAACAAATCTATATGTTTTGCAGTTATATCTTTACGCCGTCCAGCCACATATTCAGCCATGCACATAAGCACTTCCTTTTGTATAACCTTATCTTGATTGGCAAGCAGGTCTATTTTAACAAAACAGGCACCAGCTTTTTCTATAACAATTTCTGCGTAAAGTTTATTAGATTGTTTTTCAATATAGGCATACACATCCCTAAGCTGTGATGCTGTAGCAGCGAATCTTTCTACAACTGCTGGCTGTATGTTTTCTGCTATATATGGAAGTATATCACTTCGTATGCGGTTTCTTGCATATCCAAGGTCTGCATTCGTAGAATCTATACAGTAATCTCTTTCCTCTGCTGCCAGTGCTTTCTCTATTTCAGCTCGTCTTACATTAAGAAGTGGTCTAATAATATTGTTATTACATGGTCTCATTCCGCCAAGCCCTTTTATGCCACTTCCTCTTATCATCTGAAACAGCACTGTTTCTGCTTGGTCATCTTTGTGATGTGCTACTGCTATTTTGTCATAATTAAGTTCATTGCATACATATTCAAAACACTCATATCTACACCTGCGTCCTGCCTCTTCTTCTGTAAGTTTTAAATTCCTTGCCATTACTGGTATATCTTTATGAAAAACACGACAGCTATAGCCAAGTCCTTCTACAAATGAAACTGTAAACTTCTCATCCGCAAGAGCCTCTTTCCCTCTTATTCCATGATTTATATGTACTGCACAAAGCTCAAGACCATACTCATCTGCAAGTTCTGCCAATACAAGAAATAAAAATACAGAATCTGCTCCACCAGAAACTCCTACCACAATTTTATCTTTATATTTTATTAAATTATTTTCTTTAATAAATTTTTTAACCTTTGGATAAATACTGTTTTTCATCACTTATCTCCTGTGCTGTAACTTGTTTCGCTCCCAGATACCAGCTACTATTACAGTCATATCATCTTCTGCCTTGCCATCATTCCTGCGTACTGCCTCATCAAGTATATGTTTCGCTATTTCCTGCGGATTGACTATTTCACATCCTTTCAAGTACACAGATAAATCATCACTATCCATAAAACAGTCAGAAACACCATCTGTCATCATTATAACATAATCTCCATCAGATATTTCCACTTTGCCTACATATGACTCAATTTCATTTACGATACCCACTGGAAGCGTTTGTCCTTCTATCATCATTACATTTTTATTATGTCTTAAATATGTTGCTGCTGCCCCATTTTTGAGGAAACAACAGTCACCTTTATAAAGATTTAGTATAACTATATCAGCAGTTGCATATCCATTCTCCTCATCTCTTGTTATATATAGTGAATTTATAAGTCTTATAGCAGATTCTTGCGAAAATCCTGCTTCTGCCATCTGCTCAAGTAATTCTATTACAGTTCTGCTCTCCTCCATTGCCATAATGCCACTTCCCATTCCATCGGAAAGTGCAAGAAGCATCTCTCCGCCAGAAAGTGATATGCATGAAAATGTATCACCTGAAACTTCTTCGCCATCCTTTGCTGTTCTTGCAACTCCTGTAATTGCGTGCAGTGGTGCATCTTCCATAAAGACATAGTGCATCATTTCATTTACAAGGACTTTTCTTGATTCTTCAGATGGACATATGGTTTTGCCGAGTGCCTGTGATAGTATTCTTGCCACTTCCGCAGACGTAACAAGCCTTCCTTTGCTTGTCCTTGCCTGCATACTAATTTCAAGCCTGCCATCCTGCTTTTCATATGCAAATATATCATTTGCAATAACTCTTTTTTTCTTAAGCTCGGTAAAAATTTTTTCTTCTACATCTATGGAAAAGTCCTTTATCTGTGGTATATTATCTGCAAGGTGATGTACCATATCACCAATTTCTTTCATCTGCCCTGCGACAACTCTCCTGCTTTCTGCCATACGATTCTTAAACCCCATAACTGTCCTTGTTATATGAAGATTTTGGTTAGCCGCTGACAAAAACCTTTCAGGATGTATACATTCATTTATAAATTCTACAGGCATCTGTCCGGGTACAATACATCCCTGCTCCTGTGCAATTGCAAGTGTGTCAAATATTTCTGGTTTGCAAAGTGCAATTTGTCCCATGCAGTTTTCACAATTTTCACAGTTTTCACAGACCTTTTCAGACATTTGTTTCATCATTTCACGCATATCATGGTTGCTCATCTCAAATTTATCTTCGGTCTGTTTCATCAAAACACTTGAAAGTTTATGAAATGATTCTGAAAATTCCTCAAGTCTGTAGCGCATCATGTCTTGTACCCCTTTTTTCTCACTGGGGGGATTCTCCTTATTTTGTTTAAGTTTATGCATTACAGAAGATGGTATTAAGAGGAAAGCTACACCTGCTATTACCACAGTTTTTATAGTACCCATTTCCATAAAACTTTCATCCAGTATATAATTTAACGCTATGGCAGAGACAAAAAATGTAACTACCATAGGCAATCTTTTCTGACCTCCAAGTATGCCAGCACAGATACCAAGCAAAGCCATTATCCCTACTATTTCTGCTGGTTTACCACATAATGAAAATAAAATTCCTGCTCCAGCTCCTGCAACTGCCCCTGTACCTGTTCCATAAGCATAGCCTGTCAAAAGCAGTAGAAAATAAATAATTACTTCTAAAATAGAAACGTCAGCTATAACTACCTTAGGAAATCCCCATGCAGCCAGAACTGCAATTGTCACAATGCTAATTAGTTCTTCGTTGTCAAGATTTTTATATTTTCCTTTATGTAATAAAAAATATATTCCATCAGAAAATATTCTTGTACATACAATTATAAGCACACTGCTCAATATTGCAAGCCAAAGCCTGTATTTATTATATGGCAGAAGCCACAATTGCAGTGACCAGAGTGCAGCAGAAGCCAAAGCTGATATAAATGCTGCATGTCCCATTTTTATATGTACACCTATCTTTGTCAAAATATCTGCTGCAAAAACCAGTGTAAGCATCACCATTCCACCACACACAGCAGTTTCAATGCTCATACTGCTACTGACCATTCCAAGAAAAACTGCTAGTGCTACAGGAAAAATACCTCCGCCCTCTGAAAATCCTGCCGCAAAATATGAAATGCCAATGGGATTAAGACCAAACAAGCTTACACGACCCATTAAAAATCCCAAAATAACTTGTAAAAGAACCCTTTTTTGAATCTGTTTCATAATAGCCTCCATTCTGTCCTGAGTGACATAAATATTTTTGTTTGGACAGTATAGAAAAATACTTCTGCATATTTTGTCAAATCTAAGGCTAGAATGAAAAAAATATGCCGCACATTAAACGGCATATTAATTATCACTATCAGGTTCAAATATTATCTCATCTTTATAAACAAGTCCAAGCTTTTCTCTTGCAACTTCTTCTATGTATTCATCTGTTTTCACATACTCTTTGTATTCTTCAAGTTCCTTTGCCCTTTTATCTGCTTCCTTTTTCTCTTTCTTTAATTCTGCAATCTGCCTTGAATACTCTTTTTCCTGTGTCTTTAAACCAGAACGTTTATACGAAAGTGTAGCACAAAGAACTAGTCCAAGTACAAGTATTCCCAATACAGTAAAACGACCTATCCTCTTTTTACGGTTTGCTGCACTTGTACGCCTTTTCTTAGCCATATTATACACCTGCCTTTCCAGACAAAAATAATTCTATTGATAAAAAGACCCGTAAATGTCCATTAGATAAAATTACCAAGACCTTTACCGGCTTATTTAAATATACACCATATTTTTACTTTTTTCAATCCCAAATTAACGTTTATTAGCATTTTTGTCCGTTTTTTTCTTTACCATCATTTTTTCCCTTTCTTTTAATGTGTTTTTTTATCTTGCTTTTAACCCATTTTAACAATAATGGCTTATGGCTGCCAAAAATCTTCACTAGTCTTACCCTTATAGGTCTGCTTATCCCATTTTCGTACAGCCATGCACCAACTACAAGCATAAGGATACCATACCACCTTATCTCACCATCATTGTATACAAAAAATATGTAAAATACAGGTATGGATGCAGCCGCCCAGTACAAAATATCTTCTATCCATATCACTATTACTGTATGCTTAAACATCCATCTTAAAAGTCTTAATATCTCGTAAAAAAAAATAAGAGCCATTCCACAACACAGCGTTACTAAAAGAAATGTAACCTGTCCATGAATTATTTCACTCACTGAAACATCCTCCCAAGAAATGAAGCAGCTTTTTTAGCTGGTTCCTCCTTATCAGAATATGCAAAGCTGTCTATCCTGCCATCTACATCAACTTCACCCTTTTCCAATGAAAGCCTGTTCACATGAAGCTCATCACCCCTTATAAGTAAAATTCCCTGTTCTGTCTCAAGATAAACCTCTTTTGCATCAAACGACAACACATCTCTTACACCTGATAATACGGCGGTTCTCCTTGCATTAAGATAAACCTTATGTACCTGTTTGCCCTGTCTTTCTTCCGTTCTTCTATCTTCCATAAAAAAACTCCCTTCATATTCTATCAAAGTATATGAAGGGAATTGTCCAATTATAACATTAACTTTCACAATGCTCTGTAAAGTTCTTTCGCCTCATCTTTTTTATATGTTTCTTCGAGGCTTAAAACTTCAACCTTAACTTGCTTATCACCAAAGCCAATCTCTATTATATCTCCCACCTTAACATTAAGTGAAGCTTTTGCAGTTTTTCCATTAACTTTTATCCTGCCTGCATCACAAGCCTCATTGGCAACCGGTCTTCTTTTAATCAGTCTTGAAACTTTAAGGTATTTATCTAATCTCATATTCGTCTTCCTTTACAATTTCTAAAAAGAGGCTGTCATTGACGACAGCCTCTAATGTTACCACAAACAAAAATTACTTATTAACAGCATCTTTTAAAGCCTTACCTGCTTTAAATTTAGGAGCTTTAGAAGCACTAATCTGCATCTTCTCACCTGTTAATGGATTTCTGCCTTCTCTTGCAGCCCTCTCTGCAACTTCAAATGTACCAAAACCTACCAGTTGTATTTTCTCACCTTTTTGTAATTCTTCTGCTACAACATCAATAAAAGCCTTTAATGCTTTCTCTGAATCTTTCTTAGAAAGTTCTGTCTTGTCAGCAATGGCTGCTACTAATTCTGTCTTGTTCATGGATAAAATCCTGCTACTAAAAACATATACAAAAGTGTATATGCTAGATGATTCTCTACAATCTCACGATTTGTAGTTACTGCTTCAACGTGTATGCTTTTGTGGTTACAAGTAACACACTACTCACAAGTTCTTGTACACTCCACAGTCATAAATTCCCGACTAGCCACCGGTACATACTTACATTTGCCTGATTATGCAATTTTGTAAGTTTTCATCTAAGTAGTTTTTCCTTTCCTAAATTTTTTATACTTTTTCCCCTTGGTTTTGGGACTTGACCATTGACCAGTTGCACCCACAGATTTCTATATCTTTGTTATACCAGACTATTTCAACTGGTAAGGGTTTCATTTCCGCAACTTAAGCCTGCTATAAAGCCAGCACAAGCTATACCTTGGATTTTAGGTATCTTTGAGCATATATACTCACATTTGAATACTTTTTTAGCTACTTACCATATCCTCCTTATAAAAATATTTCCGTAAAACCTATTTATGAAAAATACCATTTTCCTATGCTCATGACAGATTCTAATATAAATCAATTAATTTGTCAATAAGAAAATAGGCATTTATCAAGGATAATCAGTGTTTTTTACATAAACGTAAAAAAACAGTCATAATATCATCCTTATAAGGCTTACAACTGTTTTAATAAAAATGCCGCAGACCGGAATCGAACCGGTACGGGTATCACTACCCACGGGATTTTAAGTCCCGGGCGTCTGCCTGTTCCGCCACTGCGGCATATAAAAACTATATAATTGTATCTATAATGGGACCTACAGGGCTCGAACCTGTGACCCTCTGCTTGTAAGGCAGATGCTC
>CANOID010000056.1 GCA_947565985.1 uncultured Lachnoclostridium sp. | reverse complement strand
ATTTTTATTTTGTATATCTTGTACATTTTGTATAATGTTATTCTGTGCACCTAAGGTTATCTTAGGTGCACGTTTATCTAAAAGCCATGTTGCTGCGTAGTGCGTATCACTAACTTTAAACATAGGAGGCATCTCTTCATAGTCTATTTTAAGTGCATACTCATTCCGATACGCAAATGCATCTCCCTTTGGTAAATTGTCAAGTGTAGGCGGCATACCATGAATTGTATACAATTCTTTTCCTTTCTGTGCAAAATATGGCAGTGAACGCATAAGCCCCCAAGTATATGGGTGATGTGGCTCATAAAAAATATCTTCTGCAGTGCCTATTTCTACAATTTTTCCAGCATACATAACCGCAATTTTATCAGCCATCCTAGCCGCCACACCCATATCATGCGATACAAGTACAATTGCTGTTTCAAGTTTTTTTTGTATATCCTTAAGCAAATCTAAAATTTGTATTTGAATAGTTGTATCAAGTGCAGTAGTTGGTTCATCTGCAAAAAGAATTGCAGGCTCTGCCGCAAGTGCAATCGCTATAACTATGCGTTGACACATTCCTCCAGAAAAATTATAAGGGTATAGTTTATACCTGTATTCGGGTTCTGCTATACCAGCTAACTCCATTAATTTAATAACCTTATTATAAATAATATCCCGTTTCATTGCTGGATTTTGCACCCTTATTGCCTCTGCAATCTGCTCACCAATAGAAATAGCAGGATTAAGGGATGCCATAGGGTCTTGAAACACCATCGAAAGTACTTTGCCACGCAGTCTTCCCATCTGTTTCTGGCTGTAGCTTGTTATATCGTTACCATTTATTAGGATATTACCACTACTTATATGGGCATTGTCTGGAAGTAGTTTCATAATTGTTTTGCAAAGAACGCTTTTCCCACACCCAGATTCTCCTACAATTGCCAACACTTCTCCCTTATTTAGTGAAAAACTTAAATCCCTTATTGCTTTAAGCTCTCCTTGTACAGTACTAAAACTGACAGAAAGATTTTTTACTTCTAAAATATTCGGCATAAACTGAGCCTCCATGCTGTTTTTGCCATATTGTTTAAATTGTCCACTCTGTTACATTCCAAAAAATGCCTACACCATGATGTCCCATAACTGTATCCGTAGAAATGCCTTTAAGACTAGTACTTGCGACATAGCAGGCATCCACATAGCAGATAAATGCAAATGCAGGGTCATTTGCCAATGCTTTTTGGAATTTATTATATGCTTTGGCACGTTTCTTAGTATCGTCTGTCTGGCGTGCCTCTAGCAGATATTTGTCAACATCTGCATTAGAATAACCAGAGTAATTAGCACCCTTGTTTGTACCAAATACCTTATATGTATGGTCATCTGCATCAAAAGGGCTACCCCATCCAATAAGGTAAGCCATCTGACCGCTCCAGTCTATTTGTACTGGAATATCAACAGAGCAGTTAATGCCAGTTTCACATAGTTGCTGAGCTGCTGCCTGTGCTATATCAAGACGTACTTGGTCGCCTGCTGCTACACTTATAACAAAACCAATTTCTTCGCCATTACGCATATAAAAACCATTTTCCCCCATTATGCATCCTGTATCTTCTAAAATCTGTTTTGCTTTTTCTGGATTATAATGATATTGCTCTACATCTGCATTATTGTAAATATTGCGTTGTAGCGGACCATAAGCTACAATGCCCTGTCCAAGCAAAACTGCATCTAAAATAGCTTGACGATTCAAACTATAACAGATTGCAGGTATAATATCTTTATTAACCGTCCAGTATTCATTTTGGAAGTTAAACAAAATACCACGGTAATCAGAGGTTGTCATATTGTAGATAGCATAGTTTTCATTGTTTTCAAACTGCTTAGAATCCTTTGGAGCAAGCAGTGCTAAATCTAATTCACCAGACTGCATCTGTAAAGTCTTAGCATTATTATCAGTAACTATTTTGAAAATAATTGTATCAATATTTGCCTCTCCTTTAAAATAGTTCTCGTTTTTAACAAGCTTTATAGATTGACCTTCATCCCAGCTTTCAAGTTTATAAGGTCCAGTACCTACAGGATTGAGAAAGAATTCAGATTCTTGCATATCCTCTCCTTCTAGCAGATGCTTCGGCAAAATGGATATAGCCATATAATCTAAAAATGCAACATTTGGAGCTGCCAGTTTAAAGGAGATAGTATATTTATCAATTACAGTAATTTCTTTGACATCCTCATAGTTTGATGCATTTTCAGAACCATTGTCAGGATTCTTAATAGATTCAATTGTAAATTTAACATCATCAGCCGTAAATAGCTCGCCATCATGCCATCTTACACTTTCTTCCAAATTAAACGTGTAGGTACATGATTTCTCATCAAAAGACCATTCCTTAGCAAGACTGGGGACAATCTGATTATCGCCATTATGTGCAGTAAGACCATTAAAAAGCAAAATATTAATTTCTCCATGTTCATCCATAGCTGGATTAATGCGTGTATAGTCTCCACTTCCATATATCAGAGTTTTAACATTAGAAACAGAATCTATAGAATTAGTCACAGAGTTACTCCCTTCACAAGCAGACAGACTTATAATCATAGTTATTGACAAAACCACAGAAATAAATTTTTTCATAATAAAATATCCTTTCCAAACACAAAAAAGACATATAACTTCTCTCCCGAAAAGCTGTATGTCTTCTGAACATACGTTTCAAAAATACTAAAATTAATAATTCATTAAAGAAGCTTCTACCTATTTTTTCTTTTTTATATCAGTTTTATTTTTCTTTCCTTTAGGAGATTCTTCTTTTTTTACTTTTTCTTTTTTTACTTTCTTATGTCCATTAATACTGTATTTTTCCTCATACTGCTCAAAGCAGACTGCATAACCAGAGTCATTACGTTCTCGTACACTTTTAACGTATCCATGTACATCAAACTCTGAATGTCCCATTTCAATAAGAACAAGTGCTACATTAGAACAGTGTGCACTTATACGCTCTAGGTCTGTTATTAAATCGTTAAAAGCAACTCCCTGCTTTAACTTATATTTTCCCTGCTGCATCCGCTTAACGTAATTCATCTTCATTTCATCACATAAAATACCAATAAGTTCACGTAGCGGCTCTACTCTAAAAGCAATCTTCCTGTCATTACTTATAAATGCATTCATAGATAAATCCATAATATCTAAAACTGCATCTTGCAGCACACCAAACTCATAACTACCCTCTTTAGTAAAAACAAACTGTTTCTGATATAACTCATGTGCCACTTTGGAAATATTGCTGGCATGGTCTCCCATCCTTTCAAAGTCACTTATTGTATACAAAAGCCTTGATACTTCTGTAGTCTGTATTGCAGTCATTTCACGACCTGTAAGCTGCATCAAATAATTTCCAAGTTTATCTTCATATTTATCTATCAAATTTTCCTTTTCCTGTATATCATTAAATTTCTCATCTGAATATTCTTTTAAAAGCTCTAAAGAATTTACTATATTATTTCTGACTTTATTTATCATTCCATTCATTGCCTGTTGACTTTGTGTAATTGCCACAGACGGACTTACAAGAAAACGCTCAACTAACAAATCGAAATCTTCTTGGTCTTTTCTATCTTCTGGACTGTCCTTAATTAAAATAAATACCAGCTTTTCAATACCCTTAACAAACGGACTTAATACCAGTATTGTTGCCACACGGAATATTGTATTAAGAAGTGCAATTCTCACTGGATTCATAACCATATCCATAAATTCAAAATGTACTACTGCATTGACCAAATAAAAACTGATTGACCAGAACACCATACCAAATAAATCATTTAAAAGATAAATAAGAGCTGTTCTTTTAGCATTTTTATTTGTGCCAATAGAAGAAAGAAGAACAGGACACGCTGCTCCAACACCAATACCCATCGTAATCGGAAAGGCGGTTGCAAATGTAATGCCCCCTGTTACTGACAATGCCTGCATAATACCTACTGAAGCAGATGCACTCTGTAAGACCGCAGTAAATAAAATACCAGCTAGTATACCCATAATCGGATTTGAAAACATCGTAAGTGCATGGACAAAACTTTCATTACTCTTTAATGGCGCTACTGCGTTGCTCATAGTCTGCATCCCCGTCATAAGTATAGCAAAACCAAGCATAATATCTCCAACACTGCGGAAAACCTCTTTCTTGGCAAACATCTTAAAGATTATGCCGCACACAGCAACAAATGCCGAGATTGTCGCTGTTGACAGAAGTTGTGCAATACCATCTGTACCATCAATATATGAAAGGCAGATAACCCATCCTGTAATACTCGTCCCAATATTGGCTCCCATAATGATTCCGATTGCCTGTGCAACCTTCATCAATCCTGCATTTACAAATCCGACTACCATAACCGTTGTTGCCGAAGATGACTGTATAACAGCCGTAACAACAGTTCCAAGCAGTATGCCTTTTAATGGTGTACTTGTAAGCTGGTATAAAATATGCTCCAGTTTCTCACCAGCCGTTTTCTTTAAACCATCGCCCATAAGCGACATACCAAACAGAAACAAAGCCACTCCGCTTAATAAAGATAATACCAGTGTAAATCCTTCCATATGCTTAAATTCCTTTTCATCTGTACCTTTTTATGACACTTAGTTACATATTTTTTTTGAGTTATTTTTACTATATTACATATTTGGGATTCTACCATATCTGGTAATAAAATGCAAGAATAATCAATTAGGGTTCTTCTATTGTTTTAACTTTTCCACATATAATTGTTAGATTGCCATTGCGACAACGCAGGGCATCAATAAACTCTTTCTCTTGTAAATCGTCTTTAAACTCTATATCATACTGTAACTGGTACATACTGCCCATATTAGTTGTTTTTACATTTACAAGTTCATGTTTAATTAAATAACTTTCAAATAAATCGTCAAATATTGAATTATAATCTAAGTTTTCATAGATTGTAACTTTTAGTGTTTTGCATCTTTCATGTTCACTACACACGGGAAGTTTATATGCAATAGTAATAACAATACATAAAAGAATTGTTATAAACGCTGCATAGCCTACACTGCCTGAACCTGTCGCAACTCCTATAACCATAGCAAAAAAAATGCTGCATATATCCCTGCTGCTCTCTGGCACAGAGCGAAAACGTATAAGGCTAAAAGCCCCAACAATAGCAACACTGGTTCCTAAGTTACCATTGACAAGCATTACAATTGTCTGTACTAGTGCAGGCATTACTGCAAGTGAAACCAGAAAGTTTTTATTACTCCTTCCTGTCTTATAATAACAAAATGCATTTATAATTCCTAATATTATGGATGCCGCTGTACATATAAATGCATTTTTTACTGTAAGTATATCTGTTGAAAAATTTAAAATATTTTCAAATGTCATAAAATAAGAATAACCCCTCTCATTTTTATTTTATCATATAATCTGGAAATAGAAATTTTTTATAAACTGTTCCATACTTTGAAAATGACACTGGATATATAGCACACTCCTCTAAAGCGTGGATAAGCCAAAATGGATATGCGGCGGACACTTTTATTTCAAGCAGTACCCTTTCATCGTCAAATAATAACTGCCCCTCATCGCCTTGTAATAAATCAATGTCATACTGTCTATTCCTTATATTAAAATCAAATGTCATACGCAGCTCTGGGTTTTCCCTTCCAAACATTGCAATTCTGTCATATGCAAGAAACACACGTGGATACACGTCGTATTGGTTTAAAAAATATGTAATTTCAGATTCTATCTGTCTTGCTTGTCTGTCCTGCTCATCATTTTTAAAGCTTTTATTCTTAATACTTTCATATGCTTCCCAAAGTGGAAGCGCTACACGCCTCTTATAAACAATGCCTTTGTATTTCTTTTTCAATTCCAGAAATACTATATCTGTAAGCTCTGGCACACCATAACTGCGTAAACGTAACTTTTCTTTATACACAGGCTTTTCTATTGAATGTCTTACAAGTTCATAGTTATCTGTGTCATAATACAGATTACATATAGTACTAAGACCATATTTGTCAGTTTGCATATAATCTTGTATAAGCTCCATAAACTTATTATACTGGCTGCGTGTCATCATATATTTTTTTTCAACTCTTTTAAATGTTATAACAGCCACAAAATCCCGCCCTTTCACTAATACTTACTATAATATTACATATTCATTTTGCTTTTTCAAGTTTTAATGTCTATATTTAAGCTTTTCTTAAATAATAGCTGTCTGTATTTTAACTTTCCTCTCTGTAAGTATCTGTGTGCAACAATTTTGATTCTTTAAGCTCTCCATCCTTGTATATATCAAGATATGCTTCTGCTTTAAGTTCTGACAATTTGACTGCACGTGGCACATAACTGTATCCTTTTAATGCATCTTTATAAGACACTATCTGAAATGTCAGTTCATTTCCATAAGTAAACGCTTTTATAAGAATAGGAACGTCAAAAGTATTTTCTATAACAAGGTCTTTATAACCTGCTGAGATTGCTGCATCAAGTCCAAGCGGCACATAGTGTACTGGCATACTGTGAGGAAGCCTTGCCACTGGTAATATACCCGCACGCAGTACTGCATTATAAGCCGTTGTTGATACTTGACATATACCGCCTCCCTCAGTCTGTACCACTTCACCATTCAGATAAGAACCCGCTGCCAGAAACCCCTGTCCATCAGAAGAATCATGTATTACATGGTCAAAAGAAACTCTTTCGCCCGGCAAAAGACAAGTATTATTTATGCGTGAGGCACCAACCTGTATATTGTGCCCTCTATCAGAAGAACTTACAAAAGTAGTTGTAAATTCACTTATCACAGTATTTACTTTCTGTAAATCATTTCTTTTCCATTCAGGTTTAACATTTGATGTTGTATACTCTGCCTTATAATTTCTTCTACTGCCTGAATTCAGGTATTTCTTTAACTTTTTTTTGATTTTTGTAAGCTCCAGCGACCTTCCACTTTTGGCTTCTGTAATGTTGCCACCTTTATCAATACGTGAATTAATTACAGCCTTCACATGATTTTTGTCTAGTTTACTTATAAGTTTGTCCAGTTTCTCTTTACTATATCTGCATTTTATAGTTACAGAATATTCTGACGCATCACTATTCCCACTTATAATATCATACTGCTTCTGCATATCCTGACTTTTATCCATATCAACAATTATTTTGGCAAGTTTTTCTTCATCGCCAAGTTTAAATTTTGAACCATCAGAAGTTTTATAAAAAATATTTTCACCAAGTTTTTTCATGGAATAATTATATGTATTATTATCAACACTGATTACTGCTTTTCTTTTCTTATAAACTTTGCTTTCTGCCTTAAGTGCATTTATAATCTCAGTTACAGTCATCCCCGATAAATCCACGTTATTAAGCATTTTATTGCCATAAGCAATATCTCTATAACTTTCTACTATACCTTCCCTGCGTTTAATTTCCGCAGCAGCTTCTTTTGCCTCTTTTTGGTCAATATAATAATTATAACCATAGATTCCCCCAACAACTCCTACAATACAAAAGATAGCTATAAAAACTGTAAGTAATATTTTTTGTGACTTTTTCATTGCATTATCGCACCTTTCCCCATTTATTTGTCATCAGTATAGCAGATATAAGCATATAAGTTGTATAATAACACAAAGATAACTCAAAGTTGTTACAATTTTATGAATACTACATAAATATACGAAAATTTCATATTACAACTTATAGTATCTTAAAAAAAGAGCTACATCTAATGTAGCCCCATTCAAGAAAATCTGTAATACTCTACAATGCAATAAAATATCCAAGCACTAATATTCCTAGTATAATTCTATACCATCCAAACACTTTAAAATCATGTTTTTTAATATATCCCATAAGGAATTTAATTACCACAAGTGATACTACAAATGCAACTACCATTCCAATTATAAGAAGTGATAGTTCATATGATGTAAACGAAAACCCAAATTTCAATACTTTAATAAAACTTGCTCCAAACATCACTGGTACTGCAAGATAAAATGTAAATTCTGCCGCCACTGTTCTTGTAAGTCCTAACACAAGCCCGCCTATAATTGTTGCGCCTGAACGTGAGGTGCCAGGAAAGACAGCCGCTACAAGCTGAAACACTCCTATTAAAAAAGCTGTCTGATATGTAATTTCGGATATTGTATGTACTTTTGCACTGTATCCTTTATTCTTGTTTTCAACAAATATAAATAATATGCCAACGACTATAAGCATAATAGCGACAGTCTGGTAATTATAGAACATTTCTTCAAGCCAGTCTCCTGCAGCAAGTTCTATAATTACCGCTGGAATACATGCCACTACTATTTTAAACCACATTATAAATGTGTCTTGTTTTATGTATTGCATAAATCCTTGTGATTTATTATTACTTGGCAAACAAAACGGCCATAGTTGATTCCAGAATAATATTACAACTGCCATTATTGCACCAAGCTGAATTACTACAAGATACATTTCCATAAATTCCTCGGAGGCATTTAATTTGACAAATTCATCCAAAAGTATCATATGACCTGTGCTACTTATAGGAAGCCATTCTGTAATGCCCTCGACTATTCCAAATAAAATTGATTTTAATATTTCTAGCATAATAAATATAACCATGCCTTTCTAAAACTTTAAAAATTTTTAAATCATACTGCCCATTACAGGCAGCACAAATAATAAATGAAAAATATTGGTTTCTCACATTTAATCAAGCTTTATTTCCAATAAATCCTGTGGAGGTATTTTTTCAGTGGAATCTTTAACAGATTTTGCAACAGCCGCCTTTGCATTTGCAATAGGAAGTATTGTACCAACTCCTGCCACACATCCACCGGGACATCCCATACCTTCAATCATGCATCCATCTTTCTTGCCAGCTTTTGCTAAGAGAAGCGTTTTCTTACATTCAGCCAGTCCTTCTGCATGTTCAATTTTTACATCTGTTCCCGGATAGTATTCTTCTATGCATTGTTCTATAGCACGAGAAACACCACCAGCTACCGCATAGCCACGACCAGCACCTGTAGCATCGTGCATTGAGCGTCCTTTTTTATAATTGTTAAAGTCAATGTCCTTTGCTTTAAAGATTGCATTTAATTCCTCAAAAGTTATAACAAAATCTACATCACTTCTTACTGTACGTCTTGATGCTTCAAGCTTTTTAGCAGAACATGGTCCAATAAATACAACTTTAGCATCAGGGTGTTTTTTCTTTATGCTTCTTGCTGTAGCAACCATTGGTGTAAGTTCTTGTGAAATGCTGTCAATAGTTTCAGGAAAATACTTTTTAGCAAGCATTGACCATGCAGGACAGCATGAAGTAAGCAAGAATGGGAGGTCCCCATTAACTACCTCCTTGACATAGTGGTGTGCTTCTGCAACAGCACCAATATCAGCACCTAGTGCTACTTCATAGACATCACTAAAACCACATTCTTGAAGTGCCGACTTAATCTGAGCTGGTGTAATATTTAAACCAAACTGCCCTTCAAATGCAGGAGCAATCTCAGCTATAACTTTTCCTCCTTGGCGTATTGCACGTATCATTTGGAATATCTGTGACTTATCAGCAATAGCCCCAAATGGACAGCCTGCCATACACTGTCCGCATGATACACATTTATCTTCATTAATTTTAGCACGTCCGTGTTTATCACTTTCAATTGCATCAATACCACACGCTTCTTTGCATGGTCTTATTTTCTTAATAATCGCATGATAAGGACAGATATCAATACATTTGCCACATTTAATACATTTATCTTGGTCAATAAATGCATAGCCATTTACCATAGATATTGCATCTTTAGGGCAAATTTCCATACATGGATGTGCAACACAGCCATGACACATATTGGAAACTTCCACTTTGTTATCTTCACACATATCACACGCTGATGGTATAACTTGCATAAGAGGCGGCTCATAGTATTTTTCAGCAATATTGCTGTCTTCAAAACCTTCGGTAATGTGTACAGGTCTGTCAAGAGGACGTAGTGAAAGACCCATCGCAAGACGTACTCTTTCCGATGCAATAGCCCTCTCCCGCCAGATGCTATCGCGATATACTGGCACATCAGATGGCGTTATTTTATATGGTATTTCTTCTAATTCATGACTTACACTGGCATTGTCACCACAATTATATGCGGCACGTGCAACTTCTTCAAATACCTGTTTTCTGATTTTTTTTGTCTGTGTATCTATTCCACGCATGGCATTTCCTCCTAGTTAAAAAAAATAGCAGTAAAACAAGAGCCAAGGTATAGTATATATTAAATTATTCAGAATCTCAACATAAAATAACTTCCAGAAAAACAGGGTCTTCACACTAAAAAATTTTATAATATATATACATCACCATTTCAACAATAATTATAACTGTTCCTGCAATAAATAATACTGAATTAACAAGTCCTTTAGCATGACACATTTTAAAGCATACCCCACCCTGCAACGGATAAAATAGACGCACTTTTTTATAATTAAGTAAGTCTGTTAAAATATGGCTGATAAAAGCAATTGAAAAGTATGGCACTGCTATCGGACATATAAGTGCCACTGAACCTGATAAAATTAATAGTGCAGAGAATGAGTGCATAAATGACCTATGAGGCTGCATCTTGCCAAAAGCACAAATACTCATAAATAAAGCTATTCCTGTCGCAACACGCATCCATATAATATTTTTCTGTATTAAACTGACAATACCAACGTGAAACAGCCACTCCACAACAACCGCTATAAATATTAAAGTCATATAAACACCAGCAACTTTACCAGCACCACGGCTTGATATAGAAGTATCCACATCAATATCACTGATAACAGCTCCTACAGTAGCAGCACTAATACCTATTGCTAATTGTGATAATGTCACTGGCTGCAAAACTGCCATTGACGCAGCAATCCCAACAGCAAGGTGTGTTTTTCCTAACATAGTATATAGATTCCCCTTTTATCATGGATATTAACTTAAACAAGGGCATCTGGAAATGCCAGATGCCCCTGCCAATATAAACTCTGTATGTTCTTTAATTATATTATTTTACAACCTTTTTTAATTCCTCTGTAAGTTTTGGAACTATCTTATTAAGGTCACCAACAACACCATAATCAGCTATTTCAAAGATAGGAGCTGTCTCATCTTTATTAATTGCAATAATGATATCAGACTCTTCCATACCTGCTGCGTGCTGGATAGCACCTGAAATACCAATAGCAAAGTACACATTAGGACGTACTGTCTTACCTGTCTGTCCAACCTGTAATTCTTTTGGCATCCAACCACTGTCAACTACTGCACGTGAACAGCTTACTGTACCACCAATTACATCTGCGAGGTCTTGGAGAATCTGGAAGTTTTCTTTGCTTCCTACACCACGTCCGCCTGATACAAGTATTTTGGCATCCATAATATCTACTGTATTAGAAACTTCTTTAACTATCTCCAAAATTTCAACATACTTATCATTTGGAGTAAATCCAGGATTGTAATCTATAATTTCAGCCTTTGCACCTGCTATAGGCTCAATTTTCTGCATAACGCCTGGACGTACTGTAGCCATCTGAGGACGATTGTCAGGACACGCAATTGTAGCTATTGTATTGCCACCAAATGCAGGGCGTGTCATCAATAACTGATTGTGCTTTTGCTCCTGTCCAGGAATCGGATTGAGTGGAAAATCACCAATTTCAAGCACTGTACAGTCAGCAGTAAGACCTGTTGCAACCCTTGCTGAAACACGTGGTCCTAAATCCCTTCCAATTGCTGTAGCACCCACAAGCACTATTTCAGGCTTGTATTCATTTATAATTGAAGCCATTGCATGAGCATAAGGCTCTGTCCTGTAATCCTTTAATTCTGGGTCATCAACAACGATAACCTTATCAGCGCCATATTCGGCTAACTGGTCTGCAAGACCTTTGATGCCAGAACCTAAAAGCATTGCTGTAACATCTGTGTTCAGGTCTTTTGCAAGTTCTTTAGCTTTTCCAAGTAATTCAAAAGCAATTCCGCCTAATTCATTGTCTACCTGCTGTGCAAAGACATAGACACCCTTATATTCTTCTAAACCCATTTTAGTCACCACTTTTCCTTTTCTATGTTAGATTACATGTTTCTCTTTTAACTTGCCCATAATATATGAAACTGCACCATCTGCGTCAAGGTCCATTTTAACTTCACCTGCGCCTTTTCTTACTTTATCAGAAGCTTTAGCAATCTTAGTAGGTGAACCTGCCAGACCGATGTTAGAATCGTCAACATCCTTAAGGTCTTTTCTACCCCATACTGTAACTTCAGTATCATAAGCATCAAAAATTCCACCAGGAGTCATATAACGTGGCTCGTTTAACTCTGAAAGAGCTGTAATCAGACATGGCATCTTAGCCTTTACTACATGATATCCGTCGTCGTACTGGCGCTGTACTATTACATGGCCATCTTCAACTTTGATATCCTTTGCGTATGAAATAACTGGAAGGTCAAGATGCTCAGAAATCTGAGGACCAACCTGAGCTGTATCACCATCAATAGCCTGACGGCCAGTGATAATTAAGTCATATTCAAGATTTCTAATTGCACCTGCAACTGTTGTAGATGTAGCCCATGTATCAGCTCCGCCCAATACTCTGTCTGTTACCAAAACAGCTTTGTCAGCTCCCATTGCAAGAGCTTCACGGAGAGCTTCTTCTGCCTTTGGCAGACCCATCGTAACAACAGTAACTTCTGCACCATATTCATCTTTTAATCTAAGTGCTGCTTCAAGACCTGCTTTATCATCAGGATTCATAATTGCAAGCATAGCACCTCTGTCCAAAGTACCATCCGGGTTAAATTTTACCCCGCCTTTAGTATCTGGAACCTGCTTTATACATACTATTATTTTCACGGCTTTGTCACTCCTTTATAATTATTTTAATAAGCTGCCTGAGATAACCATACGCTGAACTTCTGAAGTTCCCTCGTAAATTTCTGTAATCTTAGCGTCACGCATCATACGCTCTACATCGTATTCTCTGATATAGCCATAGCCACCATGTAACTGTACCGCTTTTGTTGTAACTTCCATAGCAACTTCTGCAGCATACAGTTTAGCCATTGCAGCTTCTACAGAATAAGATACTTTAGCGCCCTGTGCGAACTCCTGTTTCTTCATTGCAGCTTTGTATACAAGGTGTTTAGCAGCTTCTACTTTTGTAGCCATGTCAGCAAGCTGGAACTGTGTATTCTGCTGCTGTGCAATAGTGCGACCAAACTGTTTTCTTTCCTTTGTATACTCAATAGTTCTTTCTAATGCGCCCTCTGCAATACCAAGAGCCTGTGAAGCGATACCAATACGTCCGCCGTCAAGAGTATGCATAGCAATAGGGAAACCTTTTCCCTGTGGTCCTAAAAGAGCATCCTTTGGAATGCGGCAATCCTGGAATATTAATTCATAAGTAGCTGAACCACGGATACCCATTTTCTTTTCTTTTGTACCAAATGAGAAGCCAGGTGTTCCTTTCTCTACGATAAATGCAGAGAATGATTTAACTTTTCTGCCTCTCTTCTCAATAACATCTGTGTATGCAATTATAATATATATATCAGCTACTTCACCATTTGTTATGAAGCACTTTGAACCATTAAGTACCCATTCATCACCGTCAAGAACAGCTTTTGTCTGCACACCCTGTGCGTCTGTACCTGCACCTGGCTCTGTAAGTCCAAATGCACCGATTTTTTTGCCGCTGGCAAGGTCAGGAAGATATTTTTTCTTCTGCTCCTCTGTACCATATGTAAGGATTGGGTCAGCACAAAGTGATGTGTGTGCTGATACGATAACTCCTGTTGTAGCACAAACCTTTGAAAGTTCCTCAACACACATTACATATGTAAGTGCGTCGCATCCCTGTCCGCCATACTCCTTAGGAATAGGAATACCCATAAAGCCGTATTTACCCATCTTCTTTACATTGTCCATTGGAAAATGCTCAGTTTCATCAACCTCCTGAGCCATAGGCTTAACTTCTTTCTCAGCGAAATCTTTGAAAAGCTGTCTCGCCATCTCATGCTTTTTACTTAATGTAAAATCCATGCCTTTCTTTACCACCTTTCATAAAATATCTTTCTTAATTATTTTGTATAATCATAGAAACCAACGCCTGTCTTCTGTCCAAGCTTGCCTGCACGTACCATCTTTCTAAGAAGTGTATGTGCACGATACTTAGGATCACCTGTCTCTTTAAAGAGTACATCCATAATAGCAAGGCAGATATCAAGACCTACTAAGTCACCTAATGCAAGAGGTCCCATTGGATGATTTGCCCCAAGTTTCATTGCTGTATCAATACCTTCTACAGAAGCAATGCCCTCTGCATAAATTCCTACAGCTTCGTTAATCATTGGGATAAGAATTCTATTTACTACAAAGCCTGGTGCTTCATTAACCTGTACTGGTGTCTTGCCAATTTCTTTAGAAATTTCAATTACTCTGTCATTAACTTCGTCAGGTGTATTTCCACCACGGATTACTTCAATAAGTTTCATAACAGGTGCAGGATTGAAGAAGTGCATACCAATAACTGGTGTCTTTAAGCCTGCTCCGATTTCAGTAACTGAAAGTGATGATGTATTTGTTGCAAAAATGCAGTTTTCATTCTTGCAAATTTCTTCTAACTCTTTAAATGTCTGTTTCTTGATATCCATAACTTCAAGTGCAGCTTCAACAATTAAATCGCAGTCTGTACAAATATCTTTTGTACCTGTTGTAATTTTTGCAAGGATAGCATCAGCAGATGACTGCTCCATTTTACCCTTGGCAACTCTCTTCTCAAATCCCTTAGCAATTTTCTTCTTTCCATTTGCAGCAAACTCATCGTTAATATCACATAAGTAAACTTCATATCCCTCTGTCTGTGCAAATGCCTGTGCTATACCAGAACCCATTGTACCTGCGCCAATTACTCCAACTTTCATTTTATATCCTCCATATTTTTTAATCTATATTCCGGTCTTTAATATGCGTTTATAACTTATTAGCAGTTTTTAAAAGGAACTACCTTTAATTTCTTTTCTTTGTCTTTTTCAAGGAAGTTACCCATGCCTGCCTTCTGGTCTTCTGTCTCAAAGCAATCACCAAAGAGCTTTTCCTCTATTACAAGTGCATTGTCCATATCTGTCTGCAAGCCATCATTAATAGCTTTTTTACAGTTGCGTACTGCAATAGGTGCATTTTTTGCAATCGTAGCAGCAAGCTTTTCAGCCTGTGGTATAAGCTCTTCTACTGGATAAACTGCATTTACAAGACCAATGCGGTATGCTTCATCTGCTTTAATATTTCTTGCTGCATAAATCATCTGTTTAGCTATTCCAGGACTTACAAGTCTAGCAAGTCTCTGTGTACCACCAAATCCTGGTGTAATGCCCAAGCCTACTTCTGGCTGACCAAACATTGCATTTTCTGAGCAAATACGAATATCACAGCTCATTGAAATTTCGCAGCCGCCACCAAGTGCAAATCCGTTAATTGCTGCAATTACAGGAATTGGAAATGTCTCAAGCTTGCGGAATACATCATTGCCTTTTTTGCCAAACGCTTCACCCTCAGCCTTTGTAAGTGTACTCATCTCGCCAATATCTGCTCCTGCAACAAATGACTTATCACCTGCCCCTGTAAGGATAAGACATCTTACAGTATCTAAATCTACCGCATCAAGAGTAGCATCAAGTTCATCAAGGACTTGACTGTTTAGTGCATTTAAAGCCTTTGGACGGTTAATTGTAATTGTACCAACCATGTCCTTAACTTCATATAAAATGAATTCCATTACATTTACTCCTTTTTATTATTTTTGAAAACGCAAACTCTTAAACTATCACCATGTACAGTAACATTCCCTCACTGTTACTGCACATAGGAGTATATTTAAGCACAAACTATTTCTGTTCTGGATTAATATTTCTCAACAACTGTTGAGCAGCCCATACCACCACCGATACAAAGTGTAGCAAGGCCTCTGTTTGCTCCTGTCTTCTTCATCTCATGGAGAAGTGTTACAAGAATACGGCAACCTGAAGCTCCTACAGGATGTCCAAGTGCAATAGCTCCGCCATTTACATTTAATTTACTAAGGTCAAATCCAAGGTCTTTTCCAACTGCTACGGACTGTGCAGCAAAAGCTTCATTTGCTTCAATAAGGTCAAAATCATTAATAGAGAGGCCTGTCTTTTCAAGGACTTTCCTTGTAGAAGCCACAGGACCTACACCCATAATTGAAGGGTCTACACCCCCAAGTGCACCAGCTATAAATGTAGCCATAGGGGTAACACCAAGCTCTTTAGCTTTCTCTTCGCTCATAACAACGACTGCTGCAGCACCATCATTAATACCTGATGCATTACCTGCTGTAACAACACCGCCATCTTTGCCAGAGCAGCATTTTAACTTGCTTAGGCTTTCAACTGTTGTTCCAGGACGTGGACCTTCATCCTTGTCAAAGAATATTGGCTCTTTTGTCTTCCTGTCAACACCTGTCTGTACAGGAACAATTTCATCATCAAATTTGCCTGCATTAATAGCAGCTTCGCACTTCTGCTGGCTGTTTGCAGCAAATTCATCGAGTTCCTCACGTGTAAGTCCCCATTTGTCTGCAACATTTTCTGCTGTAATCATCATGTGGTACTGGTTGAAAGCATCCCACAATGCATCATTAACCATCGTATCAACTAATTTTCCGTTGTTCATACGGTAACCATAGCGGCCCTGCATCATTGCATATGGTGCCATTGACATATTTTCCATACCGCCTGCAACAACGATATCAGCATCTCCTGCCTGTATCATCTGTGCAGCCATATTTACACAATTAAGTCCTGAACCACAAACAACGTTCACTGTAACTGCTGGGGTTTCAATTGGCAATCCTGCTTTAATTGAAGACTGGCGTGCAACGTTCTGTCCAAGACCTGCCTGTATAACACAGCCCATGTATACATGGTCAACCTTGTCCGCTGGTACACCAGCTCTTTCAAGAGCTTCTTTAATAACTATTGAGCCTAAAACAGGAGCCGGAGTTTTACTTAAACCTCCACCCATTTTGCCAATTGCAGTACGGCATGCGCCTGCTATAACTACTTTTTTTGCCATAATACTAATTTCCTCCTTATAATTGAATTCCGACAGCACAATCTATCTATGTACTTTACACAGATATTACAACCTTAGACAATCTACCTAAATATAATATAACAAAACACTTCCATTTGCAAGTTTTTTTGATAAATTAATATGCATTTTTTGAATATATTTAATAAATTTTATCTAAAATACACAAATTGAGGCTGGTAAATTATTACAATATAACTAATTCCTAGCTTTGTGTAACTATTGATATGTTTTTCATAGATTTTTTTATTTATATTCTATTAATTTATTGACGTATATAATTAAAACATGGTATCTTATTATAAAATACTTATTATAGGCAATTGCGAAACTAATATCTAAAAAGAAGTAAATATGTCCATATAGCTGG
>CANOID010000055.1 GCA_947565985.1 uncultured Lachnoclostridium sp. | reverse complement strand
ATCATAATTAAAGAGGTCCATATTTTCAATGGTTTAGGAGTTTCGCAAACGCCTATTATATTAGTATACAGAAAGGAGTCGCATATGTATACCTTAAATAATATTTCTAAAGAGGATTTTGAAAATTATATAGAACATGAGATAGACTTTGAAAAACTAACTGAATTATGTGAACATATTACAGATGCAATACAAGAAATACTCCAATCCTGCGGATTGTACTTCCGCATTTTTTCAAGAGTTAAGTCTGTAGAATCCATTGCATCAAAACTTAAGCGTGGCAAGTATGGCTCTCCTGATAACCCTAAAAGAATGCAGGACTTAATTGGTTTGCGTGTAGTATTGTATTACTATGACGATTTAAGCATATGCAGAAGTATTATGGAAAGCACATTCCAAATGGTTGACACATGGTCTAAAAATTCATTTAATGCCGATGAATTCAGAGCAACAAAAATCAATGGAGTATTTCGCTATCCTACCGAATATTTTAAGCTGTATAAAAAGCCTCTTTGGACGCTTCCTATCGACACAACGTTTGAAATACAGTTTCGCACTGTGTTTTTTGAAGGATGGCATGAAATAGAACATGATATGCGCTATAAAAGCCTGCTTTCTGACGACCAGTTCTGGAAAGGAAGCGAAGAACTTTCACGTATGCTCAACTGTATACTTGCTAACCTTGAATTAAGTGACTGGTCACTAGTACAACTATTTGAACAACTCTCCTATAACCACTATAAAATGGGCAACTGGGAACTTATGCTTAAAAGCAAGTTCAGAATTAAAATGGACGACACTGAAAAGCTTCATCCAGATATAATTGCAATATTTGATGAAAATAAAAAAATTGCCAAACAGTTTTATAAATGCTCACGACGCAAGCTTATAAAAAATCTACTCACACTCGACCATCCCCATGTAAATTACAATCTTATTATTAAACTTTTAAATCACAATATTGTACACAATGAAAGAATTGAAGAAGTGTGTCGAAACATACAAACACCACCTGATGAACACACATACCAGAAGACAACTTTGGCACGACTTGAATCAAATATACTGTTTCATCTTGAACTGCCTATTTTACACAAAGAAACACGCATATTAAAATCAGAATTTAACAATGCTTCTGTTATATTATACAGGTGGGCAAGATTTAAGCTAAATCCAGTATTTGAAGATATGCCAGAAGAACTTTCAAAATACTGCAATAAGCTTCCGGGGTATTCATTAAAAATTGTATATGAGCCAGAAAAACTGCACTATTCCATGAAAATATGTTATATTGACAGCAAATCCGTTGGAACTTTATGGCATATTCACTCATCAATTGCACTTTTAGATGACGGACAACTTTATTTTTATCATATGACTTCACGCGATATGCCAAGAGACAGAGCAGGACACTCCACATTCTCCAAACCATCATTCTTACAGGAGCTTGTCAATAAAGTTGGGCTTGCTGATGTAAAACGCTTAAGCAGCATGGCACAGTTTATTACTAATACCCAAGAATATGAAAAAATGAAAGAATTTATAAATAATCCTGAAAGAAAACTGCCTGTTGTAGTAATTACACAGAAACTAAATACAGATGGTAGCAGTTATGATGAAAACAGTTTTAAAGATGGATATGATATGAATACATTTTATGTAAACGGAACAAGACTTGCTAAAGTTATCGGAAACTATTCACATGTATATATGGCTGACCGATGCATTGTAGGAATGTTTGCCTCAGACAACAATATAGAACATGAAGGTTCTGATGGCTGTATATGTGTATTCTGGCCAATGTATACAAGAAAAGAACCTGACATATTTACAAAAGACATGATTTTTGACACACAGTTTGACTTTAACCGTTTAATTTTCCATGACAAGAATATCACCGAAAAAGCTTTTAGACATAAACTTGTACAGATAATAAAAGATGACAATGTAAGCCACTAATTTAATAAATCCAAAGGGTATAAATATTAACTATTTCATGTTCTTTGGATTTATTTTATATACAGGCTGAATTATTGTACAAGTCATTGTGAATACCTATTTACTGACACGTGAACTACCCATTGTCTAAAGCCAATGGGCTTCCTGCTTCACCGACCTCGCAACCTACTATCTCCACAGGCGTTAATTCGGGCAGTCCCTGCCCTATAGCGGTTTATACCGTACATTTGTACCTTGTATATTTTACGTGCTGAAGGAAAGCTTGGTTTTCGCATAATATTTCTCAGCACAACCATCTATATACAGTTATCAATGTCCACTTATGGATAAATTATAACAAAAAAACTATATTATGGCAATCATTAATTTTTTCGGTCTTAACCCACCGTCTAAAGCCAGTGGGATTGCGACCGCTTTATTTCAATGGCTAGAGCACGCTGGAGTGTCAGCATTTCATATTCAGCCTATTTCTAATTGCCTTATCTTTGATTGGATATAATTTTTCCACTGGAAGATTTTTAGTGTTTAGTTTTACGTTTTTTCTCTGTTCATTCCATTTTCTGACAGATGGAGTTAAATCCTCTATATGGGAAATACTTACATTTAAAAAATCTCTTAATGTATTTCCTTTTAATCCTATTTGAATTGCTGCACGATTAATAGCATTTCCATTTATATTTCTATCTGGATCCCATTGACAATATACAGTTGTTTCATCAAAAGCTTTTTCCCATTGTATACCCGTATAACTTGTAGAATCAGGTGATGTCAAAACTGCTTTTTGTAATATTTCATTAAATTTTGATTGATATATATCTATAGCTAAAATATGTTCCTGATTTTTCTTAGTTCCCCAGTTAGAACGATACATAACCCATAAAAAGGATGGCTTTATCCATGTCATACGATTTATATTAAAATGTTCGCCAAATGTTTGTAAAGCAAGAGCTTCCTTTGCAATTATAGAATTGTATGCTTGATAAACTCGGATACATTGTTTGTCATATTGTGCAAATATTTCTTTTACATATTCCATATAATTCACCTTTTCTATCGTCTAATTTTCAGAATAAATTATAACAAAGAAGTTATATTATATCAAACATGAATTTTACAACCTTATAAGAACATTATTCACCTTAAAAGTCATATTTATTTGCTAGGCTAAAATAAAGTCTTGATACCTTTCTGTAATATTTTATCTAAATATTGATTTTTTACTTGACAACACTAAAGATATATGTTATTTTTACTATATCAGTCGTAGTACGACAGTCGTAACAACGATTGTCGTTGATACGATAGCCGTAGGAAAGGAGATGTGAATATGAATAGTATCAGTAGTGATGTGATACGTGGTTACAATGACACTATAATTTTGTTTCTACTTCTCCAGCATCCTTCCTATGGATATGAAATATCCAAACAGATTAAAAATCTAACTGAAGAAAAGTACATTATAAAAGAAACTACTTTATATTCAGCCTTTAACCGTATGGAAAAGAATGGATATATTGAATCTTTTTCTTCAGACCAAGAAGGAAGTGGAAAGAGGAGAACGTATTACAGAATTACAGATTCAGGACGCAAGTATTATCAGTTAAAATGTTCTGAATGGAATCTTACAAAAGAGGTAATTGAACATTTTATAATAGAGGAGGAAGATTATGGAAACAATCAGGAATTATCTGGAAACAATGTTTGCCAACCTGCCAAACACTCCAGAAGTATTACATGCTAAGAATGAACTATGGCAGATGATGGAAGACAAATACAATGAACTGATAGCAGAGGGAAAAAGTGACAATGAAGCTGTAGGAACCGTGATTGCAGAGTTTGGAAACCTTGATGAGATTTCTGAGGACCTTGGAATACAAAATGTGGTAGTAGATAAAAAAGACGTTACAAGGCGAAATGTTTCTATGGAAGAAATTAAACAATATTTGCATGAACGTATTAATTACGCATACAAACTTGCTTTAGGAGTTTTTTTATGTATAATAAGTCCGGTTGGAGCAATTTTATGTGACTGTATAAATATATCAGATGCATTTGGTATACTTTTTCTTATGAGCTCTATTGCAGCGGCTATTGTACTTTTCGTCTATTCATCTATTGTCATGCATCGCTGGGATTTTCTAAAACAAGAACTTTGCACTATTGACTTTGCAACTACTAATTATGTCCATGAACATAAAGAAAAATATATTCCTACATATGCACTTCTTCTGACAGTTGGTATTGTATTATGTGTGGTAAGTTTTGTACCTGCTGCCATAATTGATGAATTAAATATATCTTTTTATGGATTTGATATGGATGACTTTTCAGGTATGCTGTTGTTTATCTTTGTCGCAATAGGTGTGTTTATGATTGTGCTGTGCAATAGTATTAAAAATACTTACGAAGGCATTTTAAAACTAAATGATGCTTCAACTATCAGTGGCAACTACGTTTCGTCACAACACCCTGAAATAAAATATATAACACCAGAAGCAGCTACAATAATGTCAGTGTACTGGCCAACAGTTACTTGCATATATCTGATATGGAGCTTTTTAAGTTTCGACTGGTGGTATACATGGATAATATGGCCCATAGCTGGTATAATAAGTGCCGTCTTAAATGGCGTATTTAAAAAACCATAGATTTAACTAATTGATTTGATATAGGTAAGGGGGAATTTTGATGAGAAAAACATTGTATTTAACAATTTTAGCAATTGTGACTGTTGTCTGCATAATCATAGGTTCGATTTACCATATAGCTGGCTGGTTTGGAAATGGCTGGTTTGGAGGTCATAGCATATTAAGTGATATATTTGATTTTATTATTGATGATGATGATACCAAACGTGACCGAAGCCGTGTGACATATTCTGAAGATTTAGATGCATTTGATACAATTGAAATTGATACTGATATAATGAATATAACAATTAATGTTGGCGATACATATCACCTTGAATATGATTGTGTAGCTTTTCTTAAACCAGAATTTTCAGTAAAAGATAAAACTTTCAAACTTGAGCAGCCATCTGTTAAATGGTGGGGAAGTAATAATAAATGCAGTATGACGCTTACTGTTCCTTCTGGTACCGCTTTAAACAGTACAGATATTTCATCAGATGTCGGTAATATTAAAATATATAATATAGAAAGCGGACATGACACAATAGAGGCAGATGTTGGTAATATAACACTTGAATCATGTACTTTTGAATCATCAGATATAGAAGCAGATGTTGGTAATATTCATATAAGTGCATCGAAGCTTGGAAATTCTAATATAGAAAATAATACTGGCAATATCGAAATAGACTCTTGTGAATTTAATGATATACAAGTATACAATGATATTGGAAATATTAATTTAAACACAAAAGCTGACCTGTCTGATTATGAAATCGATTTATCCACAGATTTAGGTTCAATTAAGTACAATGGAGAAAAACAAAAAAAGCATTACTATAAGTCATCTTCTGGCACATCGCCACACTACAGTATAGAGATTGAAACGGATGTTGGAAATATTACATTTAACTAATAATTAAAAAAATGGCGAAAATCCCATAAGAAATTCTATGAGATTTTCGCCACCAACTTATAACAAAGCTAAGTATTATCACGTAATGTTAATACATTTTCTTTAAGTCTATATACCACATAATCCATTTCTTCCATAGTGTTTTGTACATCAAGGGTCATCCTTAACGCCCCTTTAAGCCTGTCACCATCAGCTCCTAAAGCCTTGAGTACATGAGAGCCACCACCAAGTCCTGCTGTACACGCAGAACCACTTGATGTACATATTCCATCCATATCTAGCATTACTAGAAGGCTCTGTCCTTCAACGCCCATAAAACTTACATTCAAATTGCCGGGAAGACGCATATGCCTTGCTCCATTAAGAACCACATAAGGGATTTCATGCTCAATCCTATATAGAAGGTAGTCCCTCATATTCCTAATATAAAGAATATTTTTTGACATATTTTCTAGTGCTAGTTTAACAGCTTCACCCATTCCTACTATTCCATGTACGTTTTCTGTACCTGCTCTTATTCCTGACTCTTGTTTGCCGCCATGCATAAATACAGATGGTGTTATTCCATTTCTTATATATAAAAATCCACAGCCCTTTGCACCTCTGAACTTGTGGGCACTTGCACTCATCATGTCGATATTCATTTTTCTTACATCTATTCCCATATGAAGGTATGCTTGAACTGCATCTGTGTGGAAGCAGATATTATTTCTGCGTGCAATTTCTCCAATTTTCTTTATAGGCTGTATACTTCCTACCTCATTATTAGCAGACATTACACTGATTAAAATTGTATCTTTTCTTATAGACCTCTGAAGCTGTTTAAGACTTATAATTCCATCACTGTCAACATCAAGATATGTTACATCATAGCCACGCTGTTTAAGGTATTCACAGGTATTGATAACTGCGTGATGCTCTATAGCCGTTGTTATAATGTGTTTTCCTTTTTCTTTTAAAGCCTCCGCCATTCCTATTAAAGCCCAGTTGTCAGATTCAGTTCCTCCGCTTGTAAAATATATTTCTTCAGGCCTTGCATTTATACTGCTGGCAATTATTTCTCTCACCTCATCAACTGCCGCTTTGCTCTTTTCTGCAAATTCATAGATGCCTGACGGATTGCCATATTGCTTATCCAGATATGGAAGCATTGCCTTAAGAACGCCAGGGTGTACTGGTGTAGTTGCAGCATTATCCAAATATATCATTATATGTTACCATCCTCTCACATAAACCTGCATATAACTAATATATGATGGCAACAAAAAATGGTGTTACACATGAAGCTTTGCTAAGAAAGTTTTTGTGCGTTCATTTCTAGGATTGTCTATAACTTCAGCAGGTGTCCCCGATTCAATAACCATGCCACCATCCATAAACACTACTCTATCCGACACTGCCTTTGCAAAATCAATCTCATGTGTTACTATTACCATAGTCATTTTTTCAGCCGCAAGACTTTTCATAACACGCAGAATTTCTGCCGTAATTTCTGGATCCAGTGCTGATGTAGGCTCATCAAAGTAGAGCATCTTTGGATGCAGTGCAAGTGCTCTTGCAATAGCTACACGCTGCTGCTGCCCACCCGAAAGCTCGCATGGATATGCATTTTCCTTATCCTCAATTCCAACCTTTTTTAATAAATCCCTTACTTCCTTGTAAACTTCTTCTTTATTTCTTTTTTGTATTATAATAGGTGCATCAGCAATATTTTTCATCACCGAAAAATGTGGAAATAGATTAAAATTCTGGAATACAAGTCCAAAATTTGAACACGCTTTCTGTATTTCCTTCTTTGAAGGGTAAACAGCTCCTTGTGTACCTTTTTTAACAATATTTTCTCCAATATATGTAATTGAACCATTATCAATATGCTCAAGAAATGTTGCACATCTAAGAAGAGTTGACTTGCCTGAACCTGATGGTCCTATAATTGAAACTACCTCTCCTTCTGCTACCTTTAATGTTATATCTTGTAACACAACTTTATTTCCAAAACTTTTTTTAATATTTTCAAGCTCTAAAACACTCATTCTAAATCCTCCATTTATCTGTAATAATCAAGACGTTTTTCAATTCTTTCCATAATAAAAGCAACAACAAAGTTAAATACATAGTAGAATACTCCTGCTACAAACAGAGGAAATAAAGATGCTTGTCCTGCTGAAATCTGCTTTGCCACTGTAAACATTTCTGTATATGAAAGCACAAATGCAAGGGATGTATCTTTTACAAGCGTTATAATTTCATTGGTCACAGGCGGCATTACACGTTTAACCATCTGTGGGAATATTATCCTAAAAAATGTCTGATTTCTGCTATAACCCATAATCTGTGCTGCTTCTCTCTGCCCCTGTGGAATGCTCTGTATTCCTGAACGGTATATTTCTGCAAAATAAGCTGCATAATTTAATGAAAATCCAATTATTGTAGCATAAAAGCGATATGAATAAGGCATTGACAATCCAAATACATAATATGGTGCAAAAAATACTACGAGAAGCTGTAGCATTAGTGGTGTTCCTCTCATAATAGATATATAAATCTTTGCTATCCACTCCAATGCCTTAAATTTTGACATCCTTATAGCTGCTATTACAAGACCTAGAGGCATTGAAAACAAAATAGTAAGTACGAATACACTGATTGTAGGTACAATGCCAGCAAAAAGCTGTTTTATAACCTCTACAATACTTAGTTTTTTGACTTTAGCACCACCACTAATGCTGCTGTCTTTTCCTTCGTTAGCATTAGGCTCTGCAAGTTTGCTGCCATGTACAGGAACTTGTCCACCGTCAATATATGTAGTATCTTCCTTACTAAGACAGGCACTATCCTCAAGCCCCCACTTCTTTACTATACTGTCAAATGTTCCATCTTCTAGCATTTCTAAAAGTGTAAGCTGCACTTCATCCCTAAGTTCTGTATTGCCAAGTTTAAAACCTATACCATATTCCTCTGATGAAAGCCTTTCATCAAGCATTAAGAATGTATCATCCTTTGCAGAAAGCTGATATGAAGCAACTCCGATATCCATTGCAATAGCATCAACCATACCACTTTCAAGATTCATAAAAGCTGAATTATAGTTTTCCACCTGCTGAAGGTCCTTTAACGATGCAGCAAGAGCCTTATTTTCATCAGTTGCATTGTCTCCCTCAAGGGCAGCAAGAGCCGATGAATCAGCTTGTACAACTAGGACTTTTCCAGCCAAATCCTTAAGTTTTTCAATACCTGAATTGCTTCTAACTATAACTACTTGCGAATTGTCAACATATGGCGTTGACCATGTATACAAGTCTTCACGTCCATTCATCGTAAATCCATTCCAGATACATGAGATTGCACCTGTTTCTAGCTCTGAATCCTTAGAATCCCATAAAATAGGACGTTTTACCAGTGTCCAACCGTTACGCTTACAAACCTCATCTGCTAAGTCTAAATCAAAACCTGTGTACTCACCATTTTCATCCATATATCCATATGGTGGAAACTCTGCATCAAAACCTACTATAAATTCCTGTTTTGCCTGACTTACAATACTTGGAAACATACTGCCAAAAAACAGCAGTGAAATAAACAAGTATGTAATACAATACTTTTTTCTCTTAATACCATTTATCTTGTTCTTGTCCATGTTTAAATCTCCTATATTTACTATGTGAACTTATCACAGTCCTTTAATTGCAAAATCTGTGTCCTGCATAAACTGGATAGTATTGTAAAGCACAAGCACATCTGTAGGCTTAAACTTCTTTAAAAGCATAGATAATCCCACATTGATATGACGTAGGTCTGCCACTACTACCTTTTCATAATCTTCTGCAAGAAACGGAATCATACAGTTAGCAAAAGAATCCTTTATAACAAGAAGGGTCTCTTTGTTCTTATTTTCGCCTGTTATCTCTAAAACTGCCTGATTGCCTCCAAAAAATACGCTGTACTTGTCCTTTTCGTCTATATACTTAATCTGGTAAAAAGTGTTCTCTGTTTTTTCACCAAGATTATATATAACATTTATTTCATTTTCTGGCTCATAAATATATATATCATCTTTTTTAGTATACATATTTACTTTAGAATATGTTGTTCCAAGAAAGCTGTCAGAAACTTTTTTAAATTTTTTCTTCTTTTCTGCTATATCTGTACTTTTACCACATGATTCAAGATAAGCTCTATAGCCATACCATGCACCAATAGTAGTCCAGTGGTGGTCGGTTCTGTAAAAAATATTTTCTTCTCTGTGTTTATACAATATATCATACACAGGAACAGTAATATTATCTGGAATTTTCTTCTCTAATTTACTGTAAAACAGACTTTCGTTATAGGTCTCTGCAAAAGCGGGAAGATAACAGTCAAGTGTATATGTCTTAGATGGCACCATCATAACTTTAACATTAGCAGACTTTGAAGCCTGTCTTACAAATTTTGCAAGAGTATTAATATTTTTATTTGTATCTTTTATATTTACATCTTCATCAGTGTATTTTTCTAAAAGATATCCGTCTTTGCCAAAATATACGCCATTAGACTCTGTTTTTCCAAATGCTTTCTCTGATGTTGTCTGAAGCTTAACCCATGAATCCCTTGCCGGAAACTGGTCACTCAGATAAAGTTCATATTTTTTCTGAAACTTACCATTTATAATTCTTTTTGTAGAAAGTTTGGGTAACTTCTGCAACATCCTGTTTTCAACAGAAGAATATGTTTTGTCCTTTTGTACAATATCAATAGTCGTAATTCCAAAAAGCATAACAAAAAATGCTGCCACTGGCAACAGCTTAAATAAACGCTTCATAGCTGTATATAAATCCTTTCATAATTAAGAATTCTAAAATATCAGAACCTTAAAACTAAAGTCTTAAAATCTAAAATATAGAAATGGGTTATATGTTCCGTTTACTAGATACGCAACTGATATAACAAATACTGCTACTACAAATAACGTTTGCAATAAACTAGCACAAATTTCATTTTTACTGCAAAGCCAAGAGCTTGCCTTAGCTGGGAAATTTGTACAACCTACTATTAAAAATATTAAAAGCACAACATTATTAATTAAAAGATACATAGTACCTTTAGTGACAAAACCTGCATCTGCCATTCCTGCCATTGCCTTTACAAATACTCTGTGCATCGGTATATCCTCCCATGCAAAAAGCAAAAAACTAAAATAAGTAATAGTTATTGCATATATATGGCTTATAAGTGTAGGAAGTTCTTTAAAAAATTTTAGTAAAAAAAGCTTTTCTACAATTAGAAAAACACAAAAATATATACCCCATGCTACAAAATTTAAGCTTGCTCCATGCCACAATCCTGTTAAAAACCATACAATAAATATATTGACAAAAGTACGTATTGTACCATTTCTGCTACCTCCTAACGGTATATACACATACTCTTTAAACCATGTTCCAAGTGATATATGCCATCTGTGCCAAAACTCTGTAACACTTTTTGACATAAATGGGTAATTAAAATTCTCAGGGATTTTAAAGCCAAGCATAGACATAAGCCCTATAGCCATATCAGAATATCCTGAAAAGTCAAAATAAACCTGTAATGTAAACATAAGTAAGCCAAACCATGCAGATACAGTAGTAAGCTCTAAAGCAGAATACAATGTTACAGTTTTAAAAACTTCTCCTGCTTGGTTTGCCAGAATAACTTTTTTTCCAAGTCCTGTTACAAATCTAATTATGCCATAAGATATTTTTTCTATTGTAATGTCTCTCTCTCTTAACATTACAGAAACATCTTTAAACCTTACAATTGGACCCGCTATAAGTTGTGGAAACATCGCAACATATGCTCCGAAATTTATAATATTTTTCTCTGGCTCTGCTTCTTGGCGATATATATCAATTGTATATGACATAGTCTGAAAAGTGTAGAAAGATATGCCTATAGGCAGTGCAAGTCCTGTCCCTGCATATTTAAAAACACCTAGCAATGACAAATTAATAACTACTGACAAAAAAACAAAAATCCTTGCTACTTTCTTTTTATCTCTGTGTATAAAATACCCTGTAAGACCACCATTTATATAATCTACTACTGTTGAAAAAAGCATTAAGACTATATACACAGGTTCTCCCCATGCGTAGAATACAAGGCTCAACAAAAATAGCACCAGGTTTTTCCAAGTATTTTTCATACATCCTGGTGCTATAAAATAAATACACAGGAAACATGGCAAAAAGCGGAATAAAAACAGTAAACTGCTAAATACCATATATAAATATCCTCCGCTTATTCTATTCTAATATCTTAATATCTACTTAAATAATGCATTAATGGCATCTACAGCCTTTTTATTCTCAGCCTTATATGCATCTATAAGCTGTTCGTCAGTTCCTGTCTCTTCTAAACTTTTGTCAATAAATCCAAGCGTTATAAAAAATACATAATTGTCTTTTACATATACCCTTGATGCCTGCACTTTTGGGATATTCATAGGATACTGCATAGTTTCATTAATCTGTTTGTTCCTGTAATCTAAAAGTTGTTTTTTAATCTTCTTTTTTGTATTTTTATTCTTTGCTTTAACTATAACCAGAGTATCAACATTGGCACTAATCATTGGCATTTCTGCTAAAGCATCCGAATACCATGAAGCCTTTATTCCAAAGTATTGACTAATTTCAGCATCTGTTAATGCTACATTTGGTGCATAGTTGTCACCATATTTATCTGCTATGGCATTGCGTATCTTTTTTATAGATGGTTGTTTCTTCTTTTTTGCGGCTTCCACTGCAACTGATTGATTGTTTAGTGGAACTGCTGGAATCACACTAGATGCTGCCAGAGCAAGTGCCAGCATTGTGGCAAAAATCTTTTTTTTCATCTATATATTCCTCCAATCTTTTTTAATTTTTACATTTATAGTTAATATTAATATTAAAATGTATAAACATATTATAACGTACCTTACTCAATAATACAACTCATTTTTCAACTATGCTAAAAGAAAAAAAAGGTATCTGACTTATATCGTTACTATTCACAGCCGCTATATATATGAATATAATAGTTAAAAACTACCAAAAATATATACAAATGGAGATTGCATTATGAATAGTTTTCCATATACTGAACTAAAGCCTGATGCGTTTGCTGTAATTCGTGGTAATGAAAACAATCAAAGATTACATGGAACAGCATATTTTTATAAAACACCTTTTGGTGGTACTTTAATAGAAATTGAAGTTGATGGACTCCCAATTATAAATACTGAAAATCAGAGCAGTTTTTTTGGTATGCATATCCATGAAAATGGTAATTGTGAATTGCCTTTTAATAAGACTGGTGAACACTACAATCCAAATTCTGTCTCTCACCCAAACCATGTAGGCGATATGCCACCACTACTTGGTAATAATGGGTATGCTTATTCTGTGTTTTATACTGAAAGGTTTAGTGTATCAGATATAGTAGGTCGCTCTATTGTAATACATGATAAAGCTGATGACTTTTCATCACAGCCATCAGGTAATTCAGGAACTAAAATTGGATGTGGGATTATAAATGTTAAAGAAAAACGTTTGCCTAAATGAAACAAAAAAAGCTAGTGCGAATGGATATGCAAAATAAAAGCAGATATGAAAATATCTGCTTTTATTGTTGATTTTATACAAATAGTTTTACTTATTATTTTATTGTTGCATTATCTTCTACCTTTACCAGTGAAAAATCTGATAAAGTAATTATAGATTCAGGTGTATCAATATAGACCTTGTTACCATTTTCATCAATTATATCTTTGCCATTTTCATCTTGCTTTGGAATCTTTCCCATAGAAATTACCATTGTTATATTATCATTTGTTTCTTTATCAACGATAAATTCATGCTCAATTAGTTTGTCTGTGTTTTTATCTAATTGAATGTCAATTCCACCATACCAGTCATATTTTTCGTTTAACATAGCACATTTAATTGTACGTGCTTCTGTTGAACTAGCTTTAAATGTTATTTTATATTTACAACCTTTTTCCAATGTAATTCCAGATTGTTTGAGTTGTACATGATAGTCTTCTGTTCCTACATTTGTAATTGTATATACTGCTCTTTTATTATCAAAGGAAACTTCTGCTGCACCTGGAACTGTTACTGCTTTTTCCCAATTGGTCTCCCCTTGAGAGAAGTCACTATTTTTTAGCATATTTTCTCCTACTGGTTTTGGTGTTTCTTCTGGTTCATCACCTTCTATCTTTACCAATGAAAAATTTGATAAAGTAATTGTAGATGAAGGTGTATCAATATCCTCAATCTTTCCCATAGAAATTTGCATTGTTATATTATCTTTTATTTCTTCATTAGCTGGGAAGTTTTCAGCGAAAAATTCTTTCTCAATTTTTTCTTCTGTATTTTCTTTTAACTGAATATCAACTCCACCGTACCAGTTATTACTGTTATCTAACATGGCGCACTTAATTGTACGTGCCTTTGTTGAATGAGCATTAAATGTTATTTTATACTTATAACCTTTTTCCAATGTAATTCCAGATTGTTTAAGTTGTACATTCCAGTCTTGTGTCCCTACATTTGTAATATTATATACCGCTTGACCATTTTCAAATGAAGTCGTTGCGCTAGCACCTTTATCTGTTGCTGTATAATCTTCCCAGTTTTCCTTTCCTTTAGAGAAGTCACCATTCTTCAACATATTTATTCCTGCTGGTATTACTGGTATATTAATTTCTGGTTCACTAATTTCTTCAAGGCTAATGTTATCAATACATACACGATGTTTTTCAGTAATTTGTGTTCCACCAACGGCACCCATTGATATACTTAATACAGACTTTAAATCTGTTTCATTCTTCATCTGAAATGTAATGTCATATGTTTGGTATTCACTGCCAAGCTCTATAACTTTTTGACCAGAATAAGGTGTCCAGTCATTATCAGCAGTTCCATCTTTTTGTATAGCAAACATAATTTTTCTTGCAATGTCTGATTTGGCTTCAAGTGAAAGCTTATACCATTGTCCTTTTTCAAGTTCAATATTGTTTTGTTTTAACTGAATCTTCCAATCTTGATCACCTGTATTGCTTATTGAAAAGTCTGCTGCATTATCTTCTGTAAGGCTGTCTACAACGCAAGTAGCTGCTGCACTGCCATCTACATATACTTCATATCCTGTTAGACCTGCATCAAATTTTCCGTTTTTAATTAGCCTATCTTCTACAAGACGTACATCATCAAGATAGTATGTACCAGACTGGTTAAATGTAAATACAATATCAGTAGTTGTTGAAGCTACTTTATTATTTAATGAAGCAGTTCTGTTAGCTCGTAAAGTATTTTGGCTACCTAAAGTAAATTTATAACGGTATTCTTCTTCCTTTCCTGTAAGTTCTGCCTTATATTCCTTTCCTGCAATACTTACACTTATACTGCCTGAAGCTTCTCCTTCGGCTTTAAAACTTAATTCATACTTATTATCTGGCAACTCAAGTCCTGTCTGCGAAACAAGCACTGGTTTATCTTCTGATGCTGTGCTTGGCATAACGACTTTTAACTTTCTGATATTATCTGTATTGGTCACTGTGACTTCTGCTCCAACATCATTTGTAATTTCCCAATATCCCTTACGGTCTTTTCCCTCTTGGAAACCTCCATTATAAATATAGTTTCCATCGGCACGCACTGTCTTTTTATTTAATTCAGCTTCCGACATTTGACTTATTTTTTTAATTGAAACATTACTTATATGTACACCAGCCGTAGAACCAGTTGCCCCAAGGTTATACTCAAGTCTGCCATTCGCATCACTTGTATCAGTCATTTCAAATTCATATTCATATGTATTTTTCGTAGTAGTTAAATCTACTGGTGTATCTTGAAAATAACGTTTATAACCACGGTCTGGTGCTGAAAGACCTACCTTCATTGTCCTTGCTTCATCAGCATATGCATCAAATGTTACTTTATATTTTCCACCTCTTTGCATTGGAATACCTGCCTGTACAAGCTGTACACTGTAGTCAGCATTTCCCTCTTTAGTGGTGTTAATAACAATCTCGTCATTTTTAATTTCTGCCATAGCTTCACCGCCATATGCAGTTAAAAACTTCCAATCTTTATCATCTGATAAACTTTCTGCTATCTGAAAGTTTCCATTATTTACATAATTGCCATTTGCATCAGGGTCTCTTAATATAACTTCTTTTACTGGTTTTTCCACATCTTCATTATAGCTGTCTTTCTGATATACCTTAACATAGTCAATCATAAAAGCAGCATTGTCAATGTCCGTTGTTTCGTCAGGATTCCCTGGCCAATCACCACCTACAGCAAGGTTTAAAATAATATAAAATGGCTGGTCAAATGGGGCAGGATATGTAATCTCTCCTTGACCTACAGTTGCAGAATACCAATCACTCTCCGTATGAACAAGTATTCCATCTACATACCAGTTGATTTTTCCAGGCTCCCATTCTGCACTAAAAACATGGTATTCATCTGAAAAATTTCCTTTTTCCAGTGTATGCTTACCTTGACTTTCACTGTGTGGATTACCATAATGAATTGTTCCATATGAAGTTTTGGTATCATTGCCAAGCACTTCCATAATATCAATTTCACCACATCTTGGCCACTGTCCGTAAAGGTTCTCATCTGCAGGCATCATCCAAAATGCAGGTAAAAAGCCTTGTCCTACTGGAACTTTTACTCTTGCTTCAAAAAGACCATATTTAAAGTTATGTTTATTTTGTGTATTTACTCTGCCTGATGTATAATATATCTTACCATCACTGCCAACAGTTTTTACAGGTTTTAATACAAGATTGCCATCTTTAACATAAATGTTTTTATTTGAATCTACGTATTCCTGAAGTTCATTATTAACCCACCCTGACTGATGTAATTCAACATTCCAGTCATCTCTGTTAAGAGAAGTCCCATTAAATTGTTCTTCCCATTTAAGAGTATAACCTTTATGTGTTTCTTCTATCGGAGATGCTGTTGGTTTGGCTGTTGGACGTGCCGTTGAATTATTTCCAGAAATAATAGGATAATAACCTCCACCGCCACTACCTCCTGGTGTTGTTGGAGCTGGGGTAGTTGTTGGGGTGGCTGCTGGAGTTTGTGTTGGCACTGGGGCAGCTGTTGGTACCTGAGTTGGTACTGGGACAGTTGTTGGTGCTTGTGTTGACACTGGTCCTTGTGTCACTTCTGGCATTTTAGTTACTTCTGGTTCTTGTGTTGCTTTACTATTATCTTTTTTTACTATTACTTTCATTTTTCTTGTCCAAGTCTTTTTGTACCCTTTTATTTTAGCTTTAATTGTTGCTTTTCCTTCAGATACACCTGTAATCCTTCCATTATTTACTTTTGCAATTTTTTTGTCTGATGAAGACCATTTAACTTTTAATTGCTTATTTCCATATTTTTTTACAGATACTTCTTTCTTTTGATTTGTTGTAATTTTAAGTTCAGACTTGCTTAAAACAGGAGCTTTTACTACCTTGACTTTACAAGTATACTTTGTGCCATCTTTTTTCCATATTATTTTAGACTTTCCTGTTTTTTTAGCATTTACGATTCCTTTTTTTGTAACTGATGCTATGGTTTCCTTTGATGTCTTATACCTCCCGTTTTTCTCTTTTTCACCATCAATATCAATATTCAGCTTATCTCCTTTGGAAATAATGCAGTCTGATACAGATAATTTTGTTGCCGCTTGCAGATGTAATGGGACCGATGATATTGTCATCGCAACTGCAACTGCGGCTGCTACGCCTTTGAATAAGAACCTCTTCATATAGCTACCTCCTAAAGATTATTAATCAATTATAAATGAGCAAATTGCATAAAAACCAATTTCAACAAGGGCATAAGCCATTCATAAATAACTTATATTTTATTAATTTTATACAATTATAATCAATACTATTTATGCAAATAGTCTAATTACCCATTATTATAGGAATATATGTTTTGGTAATACTTTTGGTTTTTACTCATTTATACTAATTAAGGTAATTATAAACTCTTTACATATTGCAGAATACAAAACTATATACAAAAATATCAAAATTATGATATAATTGATACAATAATTAAGCATTGGAAAACAAGTTATACTAAACTTATTACTTGAAAAATAAAATTGAAGGTGAAATATATGAATTTACGAAAAGAATGGTATGAACAAGAGCTACAAAAAAATGAAGAAGATGTGGCACATCGTCCATTAGAAGAAGAATATTCTTTTTACAATGCTGTAAGCTCTGGAGATATGGATTTTGTACAGGAAAATTGTAAACAAGACACTTTTACTAAACCAGATGGCATGGGAATTCTTTCTACAGATAATTTGACTAATCTTAAATATCATTTTGTTATTACAGTTGCCATGATTACAAGACAATGTGTAGCAGCAGGAATGGAATTAGAACAAGCTTATCGCCTAAGTGATTTTTATATTTTAAAGATGGATTCATGCACATCTACGGAGGCAGTTTCACAGCTTCATCATAGTATGGCTCTGGATTTTACTGGAAAAATGACTTTACTAAAAAAAAGTTCAGTAATATCCAAACCTGTTATTATCTGCATGAATTTTATCTATAGCCACTTAAATACTAGAATTACTGTACAAGTCCTTTCTGACCATACAGGCTTATCTCCAAGTTATCTTTCAAGACTTTTTAAAAAGGAACTTGGAATTTCTATAAGTAGCTATATTTTAGAAAAAAAGATTGAGAAATCAGAA
>CANOID010000054.1 GCA_947565985.1 uncultured Lachnoclostridium sp. | reverse complement strand
GCAGCATAATATCATTGTCAGTAAAACTTTTTGTCTTCCAGACTTGAAATAGTGGATTTATATCTAAAAGATTACTGTCTATAGCAAGCGAAATATTAGAGCCATTATGCACATGGTCTTTACGCACGTAAGGACCAAGCCAGCTTTCTAAGCGTCTTCGCTCATTGTCATAAGTTCTTTGACTTTTATAATTAAATTCGTTTCTTGTTTTAAATCCATAAATAAAAAAATCTCGTATATATTCTCTTGTTTTAGGAAAACTTTTTATTAGTTCTTTAAAATCAGACATTTATTACTACCTTTCCTGCAGTGTAAATTTTTTATAATATTATATCACAGTACGCAACTTTTTTGAAATGATAAACGGTCAATTATTGTATAAGATATAAGTACTAACAATTAGACAGAAAGAATGGGGGTTTTAAATATGTTTGTTTTATATGACGAAAATACAAAATTTCCAATAAAAGTGTGGTTGGAAAATGAAAATCAATTAGAAAAAAATTGCATTCAACAGGTATATAATTTATCACAGCTTCCATTTATTCATAAATGGGTGTGTCTTATGCCTGACACTCACACTGGCAGAGGAATGCCTATTGGTGGAGTGATTGCAGTTAAAGATGTAATTATTCCAAATGCTGTAGGAGCTGATATAGGATGTGGGATGGATTTTATTCCAACAAATATACATATGAATGATATAAAAGAGATACAGACAGGTAATGGTACTATAATTCAGGCAATAGTTGGCAATATTATGAGAAGTATTCCATTAGGCACAGAAAGATATAAAACTGTGCAAAAGTCACAGGTACTTGACAGAGCAAAGCAAGAAATAGATAAATATATGGATAATACAGAGCTACTTCCACTTATTGATGATGGATATTTTCAAGTTGGCAGTTTAGGAGGTGGCAACCATTTTCTGGAGCTGCAAGAAGACCAAGATGGATATTTATGTATTATGATACACTCTGGAAGTCGCCATCTTGGAAAGGCAATATGTGACTACTTTCATAAGAAAGCAACAGAGCTTAACAGGATGTGGTACAGTGAAGTAAAAGATGAATATCGTCTGGCATTTCTGCCAGTATGCTCAAAGGAAGGGCAGCAGTACATTAATTGGATGAGTTTGGCTATGGATTACGCTTTTGAAAACCGTGCCCATATGTTAGAAAAAACTTGTGCTATTGTAAAAGAAGTGATAGAAAAACATACAAGGCATACAGTAGAATTTGGAGAAGAGATTAACTGTCATCATAACTATGCTGCCATTGAAAATCATTATAATGCCAATGTATGGGTACACCGTAAAGGAGCAGCAAGAGTACGTGAAGGAGAACTGGCTGTAATACCAGGTGCAATGGGTTCTTACAGTTATGTAGTTAAAGGAAAAGGAAATAAAGAATCATTTTGTTCTTCTTCACATGGTGCAGGAAGAAATTACTCTAGGTCAGGGGCAGTTCAGGCATTTACAGTAGAAAAAGTTATGGTAGATTTAAAAACACAAGGTGTTATACTAGGAAAACGCAAAAAAAATGATGTGGCTGAAGAATGTCGCTTTGCTTATAAAGATATAGATTTTGTTATGTCACAGCAGCTTGATTTAGTTATACCAATTAGAAAACTAAAAACAGTTGGTGTAGTCAAAGGCTGACAATAATGTGATTGCTAGGAGAGAAGAAGTGGCTTCTACTAGGTCACTGTTAACTACTACTAAATTAATGGATGAGAATAAGACTCTTTACAAGTTAAAAGAACTTGAATATCTGGAAAAAATCTGTGAAAAAGTGGGTGAAATATCTATTAATGGTAATATGGGAATTATAGAGCAGTTAGGAAGTTTCTTATGTCTTTGAATAAAAGCTGGATTATACAGATACAGTTATATACAAAAAAGTGACTAAACTCTCACTTAAAAGTCAGCATAATGTAAGCCTCCTGTTTTATGATATATATAATTTATATCATAAAACAGGAGGCTCACATTATGGAATTTTTAAAAACAGAAAACTTATACAAAGTTTATGGCAAAGGTGAAAACCAAGTCACTGCACTAAACAATGTTTCACTTACAGTTGACAAGGGAGAGTTTGTTGCGATTATAGGTTCATCGGGTTCTGGAAAGTCTACATTGCTTCATATTATAGCTGGTGTAGATATACCTACAAGTGGGAAGGTATATTTAGATGGGCAGGATGTCTACGCAGGAAATAATGAGCAACTCGCAATTTTTCGCAGACGGCAAGTTGGATTGGTCTATCAGTTTAATAACCTTATTCCAACATTAAATGTATTAGAAAATATCACTTTGCCCGTGTTAATGGACAAAAGAAAAGTCAATAAAGCAAGATTGGATGAATTGTTAGAATTGCTTGGGCTTAAAGACAGAAAAAAACATCTGCCAAACCAGCTTTCAGGCGGTCAACAACAACGTGTTGCGATAGGTCGTGCGCTTATGAATGCTCCTGCAGTTATGCTTGCAGATGAACCGACAGGAGCTCTTGACAGCCGCAATGGAAATGAAATAATCAAACTATTAAAAGAAAGCAATAAGAAGTATGGACAGACCCTTTTACTTGTCACCCATGATGAAAATATTGCTTTACAGGCAGAACGTATTATTACAGTTGCAGATGGACAGATAATACATGATGAAAGGCAGGTGGCACGCATATGAACGTCTTTCATAAAATTGCTTTACAAGGCTTAAAAAGGAGTCGTGCAAGGACAATTGTAACAATTATAGGAGTTATGTTATCAGCGGCTATGATTACAGCAGTTGCCACATTGGGAGTTTCCCTGCTTGACTATATGGCAAGGGGAGCTGCCTATAAATATGGTGACTGGCACATCGCTTTTTTGGATGTAGAATCTTCATTTGCAGATGAACAATTTCACAATGAAGAAATAAAAAATATGACAGTATTACAGAATATTGGGTATGCATTGCTTGAAGGAGGCAAAAATCCAGATAGACCATATCTTTTTATAGCTGGCTACAATGACGAAACTTTTAATATGCTGCCTGTTACATTGCTTTCTGGCAGGATGCCTAAAAACAGCAATGAAATTCTTGTTTCGGGAGGCGTTGCGTCAAATGGAGGAGTATCTTATGTAGTGGGTGATAAAATTTCACTTGTAGTTGGCAAGCGAAAAGCTGGAGAAAAAGAACTTGGACAGCATACACCTTACAGCTCTGGTAAAGAAAGACTTGTACCAATAGAAGAAAAGATATATACTGTAACTGGAATCTGCAAGAGCCCAGCATTTGAAGAACGATTATCACCTGGATACACATTAATAACAAAAATAGACAGTCAAGATAAAGTGGATAAAGCAAACTTAAGCCTGTTTGTAAAACTTCAAAATCCACATAAGACTCGCACTTATGCAGAAAAGACGGCAAAAGGTAACGCTTATATTTTTAATGACAATGTGCTAAGATTTATAGGTGCTTCTTCAGAAGATAAGATATTTACTATGCTTCTTTACTCTGTTGGTGCCATTGTCATAGCCATTATTATGATTGGCTCAGTTTTTTTAATTTACAATGCATTTAATATTTCACTAAATGAGCGTACACATCAGTTTGGTATACTTATGTCAGTGGGAGCTACTAAAAAACAATTGCAAAATTTAGTACTTTTTGAGGGCTTTTGTATTGCTTTGGCAGGTATACCACTTGGAGTTTTTGCAGGCATTAGCATTATAGGGACTGTACTGCCGCTTGTGTCTAAAAACTTTAGAAACATTATGTATGATTCTGTATCTTTAAAGCTGGTTATATCAGTTCCTGTACTAATTTTGGCAGTTATAGCAAGTTTAATTACAATACTTGTTTCGGCTTATATTCCGGCACGCAGGGCTTGTAGTATTCCTGTGATGGAATGTATTCGCCAGACGAACGAAGTTAAGATAGAAGCTAAAAATGTAAAGACATCTAAAATTATACAATACATTTATGGATTGGAAGGAACACTTGCATTAAAAAATTTTAAAAGAAATAAAAAACGTTACCGCAGTACAGTGCTGTCGCTTATTTTAAGTATAGTGTTATTTATATCTGTAAACTCTTTTGTCACAGACTTAAAACAGGCATCAGAGCAAGCAGTAGTTTATACTAATTATGATATTAGCTTTACCACAAAAGATATGAAGGATAGTGAAATAATAACACTTTTTGACAAGTTAAAAAATGCAGATGGTGTTTATGAAGGTTCATACCAAGCGACTATGACGTATTACTGTACTGTACCAGCTTCTTCACTTGCAAAGGATTTATGGGAAGAGCTTGGACTTAAAAATTCAGATGAAACAATAAAACTTGTAGCAGATGTTCAGTTTCTTAAAGACAGTGTATATATGGATTATATAAAAGAGCTTGGGCTTTCAAAGGATGAATATATGGGACACAATTCAAAGCTTCTTGCTGTTGCCAAAATGTATATAAACAGCAAAAGAGTACATGAAGTTGATGAATTTAAAGATATTTTTACAAATTCAGAAATGAATATTTCTATCGTTCCTGAAATTTCTGAAACGAGTGTCACACAGACAGCACAGAACAAAGATATAAGTATTACATTGGCAAGTTATGAGCCGCTTGATATGCTTCCAGACTTAGAAAGAAACAGACAAGAACCATATATATTTATTATAAATGCACCATATTCACTTAAAGCAGAGTTTGATGCTTCGGGCGGGCAAACTGATATTAAGGGAATTACATTTTGCTCAAAACAGTCTGCGCAGTCTGTATCTGCAATAGAAAAAATCATTACAGGTGAAAGTATTATAGCCAGCTATAATATCTACAATACAAATAAACTTATGGAAGAAAATACAAATATGATATTTATAGCCAATGTATTTTCTTATATTTTTATCGTTATGATTTCAATGGTTGCTATAGCCAATGTGTTTAATACAATTTCCACAAATATTAAACTGCGCAGACGTGAACTTGCAATGCTCCGTTCCGTAGGGATGTTAGACAGGGACTTTAATAAGATGATGCGTTTTGAGTGTATACTTTATGGTATTAAAGCACTGCTTTTTGGGCTTCCCTTTTCAATAATTATTTCATGGATAATTTACAAAGGGATGTATACTGGAGGTGCAGATGAAATTGACTTTGTAATACCATGGGCAAGTATAGTAATTAGTGTGTTTAGCGTACTTTTTATAATATTTGTCACTATGATGTATGCAGTAAACAAAATTAAGAAAGAAAATATTATAGATGCACTTCGTGACGATATGGAGTAAATTTTTTAAAATAGAGAAAGGATGACAAAGGCTTATGAAACGAATATTTTTAGTTGAAGACGACAAAGAAATTGCAAAAAATCTTACACTGTTGCTTCGTTCAGAAGGGTTTGTCATTACACATGCCATATCACAAAAAGAAGCTTCTGCCATGTTTGTTAAAGATAAGTTTGACCTTGCATTGGTAGATATTTCACTGCCCGACGGAAATGGTTTTGTGGTCTGTACAGAAATTAAACAGATACAGGATATACCAGTTATATTTTTAACGGCATCTGGTGATGAATCAAGTGTTGTCACTGGGCTTAATATGGGTGCAGATGACTATATAACTAAGCCATTTCGTCCACGTGAATTAGTTGCACGGATTAGAAATGCCCTGAGAAAAACAGGGCATTTTTCGTCTGTATTTGAAATTAACGGGCTTTCTGTAGACACAGAGAGAGGGATTGTAAAAAAAGATGACAGAGAGATTTTTTTATCTGCATTGGAATATCGTCTGCTGCTAGTATTTATAAGCAGTCCAAAAGGCATTATAACAAGAAGCCATTTGCTTGACGAGCTGTGGGATGCGGCAGGTGAATTTGTCAACGATAACACACTGACTGTATATATTAAACGGCTGCGTGAAAAAATTGAAGATGAACCTGCCAATCCAAAGATTATTTTAACAGTTCGTGGGACTGGATACCGCCTAGGAGGAAAGTTATGTTGCGAAATAAAGAAATAAAGAAATTTACAATAGTGTTTGCAATAATAACAGCCACAAGTGTTATAACAGGATTTACTATAAACGTTGCTTGTGGTATACTGTCTATTGTTTCTGCCACTGCTTTTGGAGTGGCATTTTTTGTGTTTACAGCGACAAGATATAAAAGAATTGCACAGATTGCAGACCAGATTGACCTTGTGCTTCACAATACAGGACATATATATATTAGTGAAGCAGAAGAAGGAGAACTTGCAATACTGCAAAGCGAGATAACTAAAATGACAGTGTGCATCCGTAAACAAAACGAAACACTAAAGAGAGAAAAAGAACATCTAGCAAATTCACTAGCAGATATCGCTCATCAGTTACGCACTCCTCTTACATCAGCAAATCTTATACTGTCACTGTTAGAGAATGGCTCTAATAAAAACGATGAAAAAGCACTTATGCGTGAAATGGAAGAATTGTTTATACAGATGGATTGGCTTGTAACTTCACTGCTTAAATTATCACGTCTTGATGCAGGAATCGTAGTATTTAAAAATAAAATAGAAGATGTGAATACCTTATTAAAAAATGCACTTCACCCATTCTTAATTTTAATGGAGCTGCACAATATCACTTTAGAAATGTGTGTGCCAGAAGATATAAAAATTTGGTGTGACTTAGGGTGGCTTTCAGAAGCAGTAAAGAATATTCTTAAAAACTGTATTGAAAACACAGGTGATGATGGCAAGATTGAAATTATCTGTGAAGATAATCCCATTTATATAATGATTAGTATACATGACAGTGGCAAAGGTTTTGAAAAAGAAGATTTACCGCATATATTTGACAGATTTTACCGTGGAAATAGTAAAAGCAGTTCAGGATATGGAATAGGGTTGGCACTGTGCAGGACAATTATCACAAAACAAGGTGGTACAGTTACCGCAAAAAATGATCCAGAAGGCGGGGCAGTTTTTTGTATACGCTTTCCAAAGTGAGACAACTTCGTTGATGAGATAATGGGGACTATAACAGCATTAAAAAAATGTTTATGAATAAACGGAGAAATTCAAAAAAAGGTTGCTATTTTATGGCAAAAGTAATAGAATTATATTGGTGTAGATTTTGTTTTCTTTAAATCTGCTATGCCATGCATCTGTTTACCTACAGTTGCTATTAATTTACAATATTGGAGGGCTGAAAATGAGTAACACGAATGCTTTGTCAGCAAAAGACCGTATAGAAGCTTTAGCTGACGAGAATAGTTTTGTTGAGATTGGTGCGGGCGTGACAAAAAGAAGCACTGATTTTAACATGCAGGAAAAGTCAGTACCGGCAGATGGAGTTATAACCGGTTATGGACTTATCCAAAATAATCCTGTCTTTATATACAGCCAGGATGTATCTGCACTTAATGGTACTATTGGCGAAATGCATGCAAAAAAGATAGCGCATATATATGAGCTTGCCATGAAGACCGGAGTGCCTGTTATTGGCCTTATAGACTGTGCAGGAATACGTCTTCAGGAATCTACAGACGCTCTTGCAGGATTTGGGCAAGTTTACAGGATGAAAGTTAAAGCGTCAGGCATAGTTCCACAGATTACTGCTGTCTTTGGAAATTGCGGTGGTGGTGTTGCTGTGCTTACAGCAATGAGTGATTTTACGTTTATGGAAAAGAAAAATTCAAAGCTTTTTGTAAATTCTCCAAATACACTTGAGGGCAATTATACAGATAAGCTCGACACTGCATCAGCTGATTTCCAGCAGCAAGCATCAACTGCAAGCTTTATTGTGGAAGGCGAAGAAGAACTGCTTGCCAGTGTAAGAGAGCTTGTGTCAATTCTTCCTAGCAACAATAATGAAACGGCATTTTCTGATGAGTGTATGGATGACTTAAACCGTATGACAGAAAACTTTGCAGCAGAAGCTGCTGACCCAGCTCTGGCACTTGAAGACATTGGAGACAACAATTTCTTTATGGAAGTAAAGAAAGGCTATGCCAAAGAGATGGTCACAGGGTTTATCTGCCTTGATGGTATAACTACAGGCGTTGTTGCTAACCGCACTGCACAGTTTGATGAAAATGGCAAGACTGCTGCAAAATATGCACCACGTCTTACAACTGCAGGATGTAATAAAGCAGTTTCATTTATTAAAAAATGTGATGCATTTAATATTCCTATACTCACAATGACAAATACAGAGGGATTTGCTACAACAGTAGAAGAAGAAAAGACTATAGCAGAAGCTGCTGCCAGACTTACTGCAGCATTTACAGAAGCGGATGTGCCTAAGATAAATCTTATAACTGGCAATGCTTATGGTACTGCATATATATGCATGAATTCAAAGCACATTGGTGCTGACATGGTATTTGCACTTGAAGGGGCAAATATTGGCACAATGGACGCACAAGTTGCAGCAAAGATTATGTATGGAGATGACAAAAATGTAGATATAAGTGCAAAAGCTGCTGAATTTGCTGCAAATTCTGGAACAGAGGCAGCAGCAGCAAGGGGTTATATAGATTCTGTGATAACTCCAGCACAGACAAGAAAGCAGCTTATATATGCATTTGAAATGTTATTTGCAAAAAGCGGGTATCCAATTGGTAAAAAGCATGGAACCATCTAAGTAAGGAGTGGCATATGAAAAAGAGATTAGCTTTAATTTGCTGTATCATATCCTGTATACTGGTGATGGCGGGATGTAGTTTTAGTATTGTTAAGACTAACGAAAACTTTGATGAAAAGACGCTTGAAACCAATGCTGATTCATTTGTATCAAGCTGGTTTGAATATGATTTTGATGGTATGTTATCTACTTATTCGGATCAGATGGATGAAAATACAGCAGCCCAGTATAAAGAGTCAGGCAAACTGCGTGAGCAGTATGGTGATTTTGACAAAAAAACAGACACCGAGTTTACAATAACCACTGATACTGCAACAGTGAATGAAACAATTCTTACAAGTTCTGGAAAAAAACTTGTATTTTCAGTAACTTTTGATGAAGAAGGACAAATGTCTTCATGGAAAGTAGATGAATACAAGTCACTTGGTCAGACGATGAGCACAGCTGCACTTAATACAGTAATGAGTATGGCTATTGTATTTTTAGTTCTTATATTCATTGCAATTATTATTGCACAGTTTAAGCATATCAGTGCTGCACAGAATAAGAGTAAAGCACCAGAGCCTGTACAGGAAATAGCACCAGTAGAGCCAGAACCTATTATAGAAGAAGAGGAAGACTTAACTGACGACCTTGAACTTGTTGCAGTTATTACGGCAGCGATTGCCGCAGCAAGTGAAAATGAGTGTACTGACGGGCTTATGATACGCTCAATTATCAGAAGAAAGTAGCTATAATAATTTAATCATATAAATGAGTATAGTATATGGAGGAAAAAACAATGAAGAATTATACAATTACTGTTAATGGTAATGTTTATGATGTTACAGTAGAAGAGGGTGGTGCTGGTTCATCTGCAGCTTCAACAGCACCAAGGGCAGCAGCACCTAAAGCAGCAGCACCTAAAGCAGCACCAAAGCCTGCTGCACCAGCAGGAGCCACAGGAGCAGTTAAGGTAAATGCACCTATGCCTGGCAAGATTTTATCTGTAAAAGCTTCCGCAGGGCAGGCTGTTAAAAAAGGTGATGTTATAATGATATTAGAAGCTATGAAGATGGAGAATGAAATTGTTGCACCACAGGATGGTACAATCGCAGGCATTAATGTGTCAGCAGGCGATTCAGTAGAGGCAGGAGCTGTACTTGCATCATTAAACTAGGAGGGAACGGCTTTGGATTACGTTATTACAACGCTAGAGAACCTGCTGCATCAGACCGCGTTTGCGAATCTTACATTAGGTAATTACCTGATGATACTGGTGGGCTGTGTGTTTCTCTATCTGGCGATTAAAAAAGAGTACGAGCCATTATTGTTAGTTCCTATTGCATTTGGTATGATTTTGGTAAATATTTATCCAGATATCATGGCAAGTCCAGAGGATACATCAAATGGTGTCGGCGGTTTACTACATTATTTTTATCTGCTCGATGAATGGAGTATTTTACCTTCACTGATATTCCTTGGTGTAGGTGCGATGACAGACTTTGGTCCGTTAATTGCCAATCCAGTAAGCTTCCTTCTTGGAGCAGCAGCACAGTTTGGTATTTTTTCTGCTTACCTTATCGCTATTTTGCTTGGATTCAATGATAAGGCAGCAGCAGCAATCTCAATTATTGGTGGTGCAGATGGTCCTACATCCATTTTCCTTTGTGGTAAATTAGGACAGACGGAGTATATGGGACCTATAGCAGTGGCAGCTTATTCATATATGTCACTTGTGCCTATTATTCAGCCACCTATTATGAAACTTTTTACAACAGAAGATGAGCGTAAAATTAAAATGGAACAGCTTCGTCCAGTATCTAAATTAGAGAAGATACTTTTCCCTATTATAGTTACTATTGTTGTTTGTCTTATATTGCCAACAACAGCTCCTCTTGTAGGTATGCTTATGCTTGGTAACCTTTTCAGGGAGTCAGGTGTTGTAAAACAGCTTGCAGAGACGGCTTCCAATGCACTTATGTACATTGTAGTTATTTTACTTGGTACATCAGTAGGTGCATCTACAAGTGCCGAAGCATTTTTAAGATTGTCAACATTAAAAATCGTTGCATTAGGACTTGTTGCATTCTGTGTTGGTACAGCAGCAGGTGTATTGTTTGGCAAACTGATGTGTAAGGTAACAAATGGCAAGATAAATCCACTGATTGGTTCAGCTGGTGTATCTGCGGTGCCTATGGCAGCGAGAGTTTCACAGAAGGTCGGTTCAGAGGCAGACCCTACAAACTTCCTGCTTATGCACGCAATGGGACCAAATGTTGCTGGTGTTATCGGTACAGCGGTTGCTGCTGGTGTATTTATGGCAATATTTGGAGTTTAACCGAACGATAGTGACAGGCAATGCGGATTGCGAATATCCGCTTGATTTTAGGAGGATTAACAATGGCAGATATAGAAAAGAAACCTTTAAAAATTACGGAGACAATTCTTCGTGATGCGCATCAGTCCCTGATTGCCACAAGAATGACAACAGAGCAGATGCTTCCAATAATAGACAAAATGGACCAAGTAGGATACCATTCGGTAGAGTGCTGGGGTGGTGCAACATTTGATGCTTCGCTTAGGTTCCTTAAAGAAGACCCATGGGAAAGACTTCGCAAGTTAAGGGCAGGTTTTAAGAATACAAAATTACAGATGCTATTCCGTGGACAGAACATCTTAGGATATAACCACTATGCAGATGATGTAGTTGAATATTTTGTACAGAAGTCTATCGCAAATGGTATTGATATAATCCGTATTTTTGACTGTCTTAATGACCTTAGAAACCTTGAAACGGCTGTAAAAGCAGCTAATAAAGAAAATGGTCATGCACAGGTAGCTCTTTCATATACTCTTGGTGATGCATATACTCTTGACTATTGGAAAGATATGGCAAAGAAAATAGAAGCAATGGGTGCAAAGTCACTCTGTATTAAAGATATGGCAGGACTATTAGTACCAGTAAAGGCTACAGAGCTTGTAACTGCACTTAAAGAATCAGTAGATATTCCTATAGACCTTCATACCCATTATACGTCAGGTGTAGCTGCTATGACATATATGAAAGCTGTTGAGGCAGGTTGCGATATTATTGATACAGCTATGTCTCCATTTTCAATGGGTACAAGTCAGCCAGCTACAGAAGTTATGGTTGAAGCATTTAAGGGTACACCTTATGATACAGGACTTGACCAGAATAAGCTGGCAGAAATAGCTGATTATTTCCGTCCACTGCGTGAAGAAGCACTTAAATCAGGTCTTATGAACACAAAAGTGCTTGGAGTAAATATTCAGACACTGCGCTATCAAGTTCCGGGTGGAATGCTTAGTAACCTTGTGTCACAGCTTAAAGAGATGGGACAGGAAGATAAGTATGAAAAAGTGCTTGAAGAAGTGCCAAGGGTGCGTAAGGACTTCGGTGAACCACCACTTGTTACACCTTCATCACAGATTGTAGGAACACAGGCGGTTCTTAACGTAGTATCAGGCGAAAGATACAAAATGGTTACAAAAGAGTCAAAGAAACTTCTTTCAGGAGAGTTTGGTCAGACAGTTAAGCCATTTAATTCTGAAGTGCAGAAAAAGTGTATTGGCGATGTAGAACCAATTACTTGCCGTCCAGCTGATTTAATCAAGCCACAGCTTGCAGAGCTTGAGAAGGAAATGAAACAATATAAACAACAGGATGAAGACATATTGTCTTATGCACTTTTCCCACAGGTTGCTATGGAATTCTTTAAATACAGAGATGCACAAAAAAATAAAGTTGATATGACAGCAGCAGACAAAGAAAATGTAGCTTATCCTGTTTAAAAAATAGGTTATATGGATTAATAATTAAGTAAAAATACCCCTTTTGGGGTATTTTTTACTTATACAGAATGGAGAAATATATGACTGAAACTAAAAATGAACACTCTATACATTCTATAGATGAACGTCTTAAATTATCAATATTATATGATTTTTATGGTGCATTATTAAAAGAGAATCAGCGCAGGATGTTTGAAGCAAGTGTACTTGAAGATTTTAATTTTAGTGAAATTGCACAGGATGAAAATATTACAAGGCAGGGAGTGTATGATACAGTAAAACGTGCAGTGAAACAGCTTAAAAGATATGAAGAAAAGCTTGGGCTTGTTGCAAAATTTGAAGAGCAAAAAAAACTTGTAAAAAAACTGCGTGACGAATTAGAGACAGCAGATGTACCAGATAGTGATAAAAAATTTCGTAAAATATATAGACTTCTTGAAAAGCTTCTTGAAGAATAAGCATAAAAATCCTATATATTGTTGATACTGCATTTAGTTAATTTTTAAGGAAAAAATTATTATTATATATACACAAAGCGTTAATGTCTGCTTTTAAAAGGTGGTTGTGCATCTATACTATATACCAGATAAATAATATGAATATTAATAAATTTTTATAATTTGACTTATATGTATATATTCCATATAATACTAGTATTATAAGAACTAGTATTCAAAACAAATGGAGTATACTATGCAAAAAATTGTATATGAAATTATGCACAAAGACAGAAAAGTTGTAAGAATAGATGAAACAGGGCATTGCAAAATATATTTTAAATCGTTTATGCCATATAATCTGTATTTAGAAGAAGAAAATGATATAGATTCATTAGTAAATAATGTGACTAATTTTCATTATTGGTGTGCTACCAGACTTTTGACACTTGATAGAAAATATGCAAAAGAAATATTAAACAGTATTGGAATGTCACAGGCAATAACAGACAGAGACAGAGCAAAAATTGCATTATCGTATAGATGTGCTTCACTGACAGATGTTTTTTGGGTGAAAAAAAAAGGAGAGCATATAACATTTAGTGAAGTAAATCTATATGACAACCACCTTGATAATACTTTTATAGATATTGCATTAAGAGGAAAGCAGTACACTGTCCAGAATGAATACCTTGCCAGAGATTTGTCAACTAATGGCTGCTTTCCTAAAGCATGGCAAAGGTCAGGGAATAGTTTCAGATTGTTAAAGAATGGTGGCGATGATATAGTTGACAGAGAACTACTTGCAAGCCGTATATGTAGATGCTTTGACGTTTCACAGGTTTTATATGAAGAGGGCTTTTTTAATGGAGAAAAGGTAAGTATAAGTGATAACATAACTTCAAAAGAATATTCGGTTGCATCAATGGAAGCATTTGAAATTTATTGTCAGAATAAAAACAAGAATACAGAGAAATATATTTTAAGTCTTGATAAACATAATTATTATATGATGAATATAATAGATTATCTTATTGGAAATACTGACAGGCATTGGGGAAATTGGGGTGTGCTTGTAAAAAATTCTAATAATAAGCCCATATGTCTTCATAAATTGATGGATTTTAACCAAGCTTTCAATGCATATGAATCTTTAGAAGGTGCAAACTGTCAGACTACATTTAATAACCATATGACACAAAAAGATGCTGCTATATATGCAGTAAAATGCATAGGGCTTAACCAGATAAAAAACGTAAAAAAGGAGTTATTTGTAAAATTACCTCAATACTATGATATGTTTAGCAAAAGACTGGTTCTGCTAAAAGATATTATTGTAACTTAATTTTTAAGTAAATTTAACGATATAGGCTATATAATTAATTATTATATTAAGGCACTTTGGAATTATTTCAAGGTGCCTTTTCTTTGTTGTTTAAATTTACAAGTAAGAATTAAACAGCATAATATTACATATAAAGTATAAAAAACATTTAGCTATACGGTTTATACTAATATATTATTAATCTATTATAATAATTATTATATTTATACAAGGGTATGCAATCTCTAGCTTAAAAAAATTAATAAAATTAGTCAAAAATATTTATATTTCAGAAAAATTTATATTAATATTGACAAAAACTAAAAAGATGATATAATTAAGGATAGAAAAAAATTAGCTTAAAATTAATCTTGAAAAAATATTATTAAGATTAATTAATTTGTTATCAGACAGGTTTTACATATTTCTTAAAATATCTAGATATATATAAACTTTGAGAATTTGCAGACTAAAGAAATTAAAAAATTGTTTGGTGACAAGGTACTGTCTATTAAGGAAAAGCAAAGACAGAAAATAGCAAAATAGAGAAAGAAAGGAGGAATATCCAAAAACCTAAGAAAAGTGATAAATTAACACAGGAAAAAATATTATATTGCTTTTTATAAAATAAGTTATATTATAAAGCAGTATTAATATTAAATTAATTATAAACTTTAATTATATAAAAATATAGGAGGAATGATTATGCATAAAAAGTTTTTTGCAAAACGTATTACTGCTTTTGCTCTTGCATTTGCAATGTCTATTTCTTTGCCAGGTGTTGAGAGTATACCATATATGTATAATAGCAGCAGTGTGGTACAAGCAGCGGAATCAAGTGAAATTTATTCTAATCAAAAAGAACTGAATATAATGCCATATAAAGAGTGGACTACTTGTAGTAATCCTAATACAAATGAGGAAATTAAAGAAGAAATTGTAATGAAGGCTGATATTTCTATGACACAAGATGTTTATGATTCTTGGATTTCTAATAATACTGATTTGGAATTTCGTGGTGTCATACAGTGTAATGATAGTTGGGATTGGTATGAGGGAAAATGCACTGTTACAAAAGCTGATTTTGCAAATAATACAATATCAGTTAGTTTTGAATTACAATCATCCGATAAAGGAATAATTAGTGCTAATAATAGTATTACCGCAATTAAGAATATTCAGTTTAATATTAAGGCAGATGGTTTAAGAGGAAAGACCGTTTCAGTTAAAAATCTAAAATTATCATCTAAATCGGATGAAAATCTAAAAAATTACTATTCAGATACAGATACATATAATATAATTATACCTACAGAATGGAATGATTATGATTATCCTAATAACATTACAGCAAAAAATGATTTTATAATGACAGCAGATATTTCGATGAAAAAAAATATCTATGAGACTTGGAATAATACAGAAGAAATAAACATTGAGGGACAGATAAAATATGATAATGATTGGAAATCAATTTCAAAAAAACAATTAGTTCCAAAGAATATTTTTAATATTGATAATGATAACTACAAAACATCAATTCAATTTGAATTCAAATTAACAGATATGGATAAAAATGAAATTGAAATCAAAGAAATTGATTTTAAAATTGCAGTAAATGGATTAGAGGAAATTACTATAAATAATGTAAAGATTCTTTCTGAATCAATAGAAGGACCATCAACTCCAGACAATCCAGATATAGACGAAACGTTAAAAGATTTATATGAATTTAATAATGGTCTTGAAGGCTGGAAACAGGATAGTGGTTATACATCTGAAGGTGTAGTTAATACAGTTACGCATGACACAGATAAGTTAAAAATGCAAGTAGACTATAGTTCAGTAAGTGAAAAAGAATGGCAAAATGCTTGCATATATTTTGCAAATAGTGATAGTAGTAAATTAAATTTTGAACCATATAATTATTTATCTTTTGATTTATATTATGAAGATTCTAAAAAAACTAAAGGAGACCTTTTAGTAAAAATAGATTCTAATGTTAATAACCAAAATTTATTTGGCGATCAGATGATTAATTTTAATAATTTAGATTTTAGAGATGAAGGCGATGGTTTAAAAAAGGCTACTTTTGGATTCTCTATTGATCAAGAATTAGCAAAAACTATAAACCCTGATAAGATTGATATAGTAATTGTAGGTAATAAAACAGATTACAATGGTATTATTTATATTGACAATATTAAATTTGAATATTTTGCACCAGAAAAAGTAACAGGCTGGGATTTTGCACAAGAAAAAGGTAAATGGATATATGATAATGATAGTTGGAAAGACCAAAATATTGACTTTACAGGTTCGGTTGACTATGATTCTGCTGGACAGAGATTACAAGCAAATATTGACTATTCAAAATTGTCAGATAAAGGATGGGCACAAGTAGGTGGTATAAGTTATTCAAATAAAGGAGGACTTTCATTTGTAGGTTACAACCAGCTTTCCTTTGACTTTTATTATAAAGCTCCATTACAGGGCAATATATCAATAAAACCTGTGGCTGAATACAAAAGTGAAGATAAGAAAAAAAATCTTTTTGTTGGTGACCAGTCACAATCTGTCAACAATCTGACCTCTGTAGATGACAAAGATGGCTATAAAAAGGTCAGGTTTGAATTTGTGCTAGATGAAAATAGTACTGAAAATGCTTTTCCAGAGAAACTTTTGTTTGTACTTATTGGAAACAATACAAATTATAATGGTGCAGTATACTTTGATAATATTAAATTAGAAACCATTGACAAAGGGTATAAGGAGTCTACAGTATCAGTTAACAGTACAACAAACGTAAGTACTACATCAACAGAACTTAAAGTAAATAATGAAACCAAACAATATACAGACAACATAAAACTTGTTGATTCAGGTGCAAACGATGAAACTAAAGCTTTATATCAGTATCTTAAAGCTATTGGAGAATCTTCTTCTGTAATTTATGGGCATATGGAAGATACAGTTCTTAAGGCAGGAAATCCGGAGTTTACATATTCTGATACTGAAGATGTAACAGGTTCAATATCAGCTATTGATGGTTTGGACTGTGGAAGTCTATTTAGCGGATTTGCACAAAAATATGTTGATAGGCATGGCAAAGATAATGAGGCTGGAGTGGTAATAGATGATGCTACATTTGCAGATGATGTAAAAGCAGCAGCACTGCTTTCAAATGAGTCAATTGAAAAAGGTGCAATTATAACACTTTCATCACATTTGCCTAACTTTGCTTATGCTCAAAAGAAAAGCAATGCAGATTCATTTGAAAAAGCGTATGATAAGTATGACTATACAATTAAAGATTCTTATGAATTGACGGGGGATTGTATGAATAACATACTTCCAGGCGGAAAATTTAATGATGCATATACTTCATATCTTGATTTGATAGCAGAGTATGCAAAGCAGGTAAACGGTCCAGTTCTTTTTAGGCCACTTCATGAAAATACAGGAAGCTGGTTCTGGTGGGGCAAAGCTTTCTGCGATGCTGAAACTTATAAGAGTGTATTTAAGTATACTGTTGACTATCTTCGTGATGATAAGAATGTTCACAATTTCCTTTATTTATATGGACCTGGCTCAGAAGCTGCCTCAGAAGCAGAGTATGAAGAACGTTATCCGGGTGATAACTATGTTGATATGGTAGGATTTGATTCATATGATGCTAAACCTTCAAATAGTGAAAGCTATACTTTTATGAAAAATTTTGAAAATACAGTCAAGCTTACGAATTCTTTTGCACAGAAACATAACAAACTGTTTGCAGTAACAGAAACAGGTATTAGCAATGATAGTTTTGGACTTCTTCCGAAAGATAATCCACGTAAAGATTGGTATATGGAAATACTTGATATAGTAACAAAATCTGAATACAACTGTTGTTATTTTATGCTTTGGTCCAATTATTCAAGCAATGCTTCATATTATACACCATTTGTTGTAAAGAAAAATGGTGAAAAACTTTATGGACACGAGATGCTTGATAACTTTATTAAATTCTATAATGATAAAAGAAGTATATTTGCTGATGACCAAAAAGGCATCGTTAATAGTTTTTCTACTATAACAGCACCATCTGTAACAACGCAAGAA
>CANOID010000053.1 GCA_947565985.1 uncultured Lachnoclostridium sp. | reverse complement strand
ATAAAGCTTGAAAATGGTATTGAGGTTGAGACAGGAAAAGACGGAAAATATTATTATACTACAGATGGGACAGCATTGCTTAGATTTAAAGCTGATATTTTTGGACAGGCAAACCCTAAAGATATGACTACAGAGCAAAAAGAAGCAAGTGCAGAGGACTGTATTAAATATTTATCAGGCAATACCAGATATTGCCTCTATGGTCAGGGCAAAGAAAAATATACAAAAGAAGAGTTGTATAAATACGAACTTCCAGAAAAATATACAAAAGAGCAAGTTTTAGATATTATAGGAATTCGATATATGTTATCCCTGAATAAATACCACAGTTATATTCCTATAACTGTGGCAAAGGACGTTCCATATAAAATGGCAGTCTATATAAAAGAAAATAGTGGTATTTTGCGTGGTGCTGCTATTGAAAAAGAATTAATACGTGTGTATAAGGGCGGCGAAGCATTTGCACATATTCTTGGATATACTGGGAAAGTATCTGTAGAAGAATTAGAAAATACTAAAAAAGATAGCGTATATTATGTACAAGAGCAAGATACTGGAAGAACTGGCATTGAATATTATATGGAAGATGTATTACGTGGAAAAGATGGTAAGAAAGAGGTTACTATAGCTGATAATGGAAAAGTTGTAAGTGATAAGCTAATTAATGAGCCAGAAGCGGGCAGAGATGTTTATTTAAGCATTGACAGAGATTTACAAAATAAAGTGTACAAGATACTTGAGCAAAAAATTGCAGATATTTTAATAGAAAATTTAATCAATGCAAAAAAGTTTGACAAAACAGCAGTAAAGGATGCTGGCGATATTCGCATTCCAGTATATAATATATATCAAGCACTAATTAATAACAATATTATAAGTCTTGACAATTTTAAATCTGACAGTGCATCTAAGCTTGAACGTAGTATTTTAAAAAAAATTAAATATAAGAAAAAACAAGTTATAAGTATTCTTGAAAGCATTTTTACAACTGAACCTATTTTGTATAAAGACTTGTCAGAAGAAATACAAGAATATATAAATTATGCTATAAATAAAACTGAACTTTATAATGTATCAAAAGTGGATACAGAAGATTCTATATATAAGGCATGGACTAAGGGAACTGTTTGTACAAAAGATTTTGTTTTACACTGTCTTAGGCAGGGATGGTTTGACACAGAAAAAGTACATACAGATATACAATATCTAACAGGAACAGAAATGGCTGCAGCACTGTATAAGGCTATGGCAAAAAAACTGTTTAGTGATTCTGAATTCGAGAAAAAACTGTTTTATTATTTATTGCTGGATGGAAAGATAACAGAGCGGGATGTATGCATACTATTGTATAAACAAGACATTCTTTCTATAAAAGACAATGATTATAAAAAGCTTATTAATGGAGATTTAACACCATATAGCTTTATAAAGAAAAAATTATCACAGTTAGATTTAACTCCTGCACAGCTTGCACTAGACCCTTGTTCTGCTTCTGCGGTATTAGTAGAACCAAACAGTGGCAAACTACTTGCTTGTGTAACATACCCGGGATATGATAATAATCGCCTTGCCAATAAAATGGACAGTGAATATTATTTTAAACTTTATAATGATTTATCGCTGCCATTTTACAACCGAGCAACCCAGCAGCTTACTGCTCCGGGTTCAGCACTAAAACCAGTTACTATTGCAGCAGGACTAAATCAAGGTGTTATACAAACTAGTACTTCTGTATTTTGTGATGGAGTATTTGATAAAGTAACTCCTTCATTAAAATGTTGGAACCATTCAGGACATGGAAAATTGACAAATGCGGCGGCAGGACTTGCTGCATCCTGCAATGACTATCTCTGTGAGATATCTTATAGGCTTGGTTTAAGTGAAAATGGCTCTTTTTTAGATAAGCGTGCATTAAACTATCTGCAAAAATACGCTAAGCTATTTGGGCTGGACCAAAAATCCGGAGTTGAAATTGCAGAAAGTTCACCACATATAACAGACCAATATGCAATACCTTCCGCAATCGGTCAAGGCACACATAACTATACAACAGTTCAGCTTGCAAGATATACAAATACACTTGCTACAAATGGGAAAATTTTTTCATTGTCACTTATACAAGGAACATCTGATAAAAATAATAAGAAAAAAGAGAAAAAGCCAATTATAAAAGGCAGAGCAGAGCTTGATAATTATATATGGAACAGTATTAAAGATGGCATGATGCAGTTTGCCAAACAGAATACTTATCTAAAGGAAATGAAAATAAATGTTGCTGGCAAGACTGGCACAGCACAAGAAGCAAAAACAAGGCCAGAGCATTCACTATTTATTGGATATGCACCGGCCAAAAATCCTAAAATTTCAATCACAGTAAGAATTGCAAATGGATATGGTTCCTCAAATGCTGTTATGGCTGGCAGGGATATACTTGAATACTATTTTCACTTGGCATAAATTCCATTTTCATTTAATATATCCAGTGTAATTTTGGCAGCAGTTTTTCCATTTGCATCGTCATCCGATTGTATATTGCAGGCAAAGAAAAATGTATTATCTGGTGTCTCTACAAAGCCTATAAACCAGCCGCTAGTATTTTTGCCATTGACATTACCAGTTCCTGTTTTTCCATAAAGTGACACTATACCATTAGATGAAATTAACAGTGAGGATTTTACAGATTGTATATTTTCTTCATTAAAACCAAGTTCATTTGTAAATGTTTGTTTAAGTAGTTTTGTCTGTTCAACAGGTGAAATTTTTAATGAAGATTCCAGCCAGTATCTATTTAGCCCACTTGATAGGTCTTCATTGCCATAGTGTATCTTATGGAAAAACTGTGCCATATGACCATAACCACTCTTTTCATCCAGAAGATTAAAGTACCAGTTGACAGAATTTTGCATTGCAGTTTTTAGTGACTGATTCTGATTCCATGCATCAATAGAGTATGGCACGCCATCCCATGAAAGATTGTTTTTACTGGGCGTAATAATTCCATTTTCAAGTGCACACAAAGCACTGTAAATCTTATAAGTAGAATTTGGTGGTATGCGTTCTTGGCAGCCTTCACGATTGTATAGCTGCCAAGAGTTTTCTCTTAAATCGTACAAAGCAAAACTTCCGTTATAATTTCCAAAAAAGGAATTGTAGTCTTGCTCCACTATATCAGTAATATTGCTTTCTTCAAATTTGTATTTATTATTTGATGAGGCATTGACAGACAGATATGGAATACAGCTTAATACTAAGGCACAAGACAGAAGAACAATAAATGTGCTTTTTATTTTTTTTAAAGGTGTTTCAACCTGATATGAAGCTATATTTATAATTCTCTTTTTTATCTGTTTTTTAGTACCACCTATGCTTGAAGCAGCATAAGATGAAACTGACATTTTTTCTGCAAATGTAATTAATGTGTTGCCATAGTTAATATATTCCTTTGGTTCTAATCTATTAAGTACCGCTGTATCACAGGCAATTTCTCTGTCAGTGCAAATCTCTCTCTTCATATACCACACAACTGGATTAAACCAGTAAATAATACCTATAAGGCAAGTAAGATAGTTTATAAGAGAATCTTTACATTTGCAATGGTGAAGTTCATGCAGCAGTATATAGCGAATTTCATCTGTATTGTGTCCTGATACAAGCCTGATTGGAATGATGATACATGGTCTTATTACTCCAAATGTAACAGGAGACTGTAAAAATGCACTACTTCTGAAACTTGTTTTTGCTTTAACGCCTGTTATATCTTTACAATTAAAAAAAATCTGCTTAATCTGTCTGTTTTGTACTGGCATTGAGGTGTGATACAATTTTATAATCTTAAAACTTGTATACAGTGTTATAGCAGCAGTACAAAGCATACCTATACTCCAAACAATTATAAGAGTCGTGGTTATAATAGGAAAAATATCCTTATTTACAGAAACAGAAAAATCATTTATAATACTGGCACTGCTAGAATGTACAGAAACCGTTTTTTCAGGCAACGGTATAAGTGCAGTGCTTGTGTTATCTGGTAAGAAAAAAAGCCTTTTCTGTGGCAGAAATGGTGTTAGAAAAGTTAAAAGTGCCAGCAACCAGAGATAGTACTGTATACTAGGTGAAAGGTGTTTTGCCAGCAGTTTTTTTATCAAAATAATACAGCCTGATAATAAAGAAGCTATAATATTAGTAATTAAAAATTGTATAGCAAAAGAACCTGTCATATTATTTCTCCTCTCCATCTGAAGCACTATTTAATATATCTCGCAGTTCTGCAATTTCATTATTAGATAAGACATCATTTTTTAAGTAGCTGTTTAACATAGTCGCAATATTGCCATTAAAATAACGCTTTAAAAACGAGTCGCTCTGTTGCTCAAGGTATTCTTCTTCCTGTACAAGAGGTGTATAGACAAAGACACGACTGTCCTTTTCATAGGACAATGCACCTTTATTTACAAGACGTTTTATAAGTGTCTGTATAGTTTTAGGGCTCCATTCAGTAGTTTGTGTCAATATGCCAGTGATTTCATTTGTATTAATTGGTGCATTTTTCCACACAATTTTCATGACTTCATATTCTGCTTCTGAAATCTGGGGTAAGTTCTTCATGAAGTTGACAATCTCCTTATTTAATTTATTACATATTTAATAATAGTATTATATATTTGGGTATTTTCTTTGTCAATTAACTACACTTAATACTTTTTTATTTTTTTTGACGGAAAATTGTCCTTTTATGCAACTATATAGTATAAGCGCTTATTAATAAGACAGACAAGTGTACTGTTTTTGAAAGGAAAAAGTAAAGATGGAACGGACAGATAAACAATTAGTTAAGCTGATACGCACAGAACCAGACCGCGGGATTGCTGAGTGCATAAATAGATATGGAGGTGGTGTAAAAGCAATCTGTTATAATATTTTAAGGGATAGTTACAGAGATTATGCAGAGGATGCCATGATGGAGAGTTTTACAAGCTTATGGCAGTTTATACAGTCTGGTAAGAAAATCAATACTACACTTGAAGCTTATCTGTATGGGATTGCACGGAAAAAATCCCTTGAAATATTGCGCAAAAATAGCCGACATACAGGCAATATAAGCATAGATGGGACGGAGGGCATCGAGCAGGTTCTGGTAGCAGAAAATGCTGATGTTGAACATGTTTTTGCACGTAAACATAATGAAAAACTGTTACATGAAGTTATTGCTGGAATGGATGAACCAGACCATAAGATATTTCTGCTGCGTTATTTTTATTTCTATAAAGTAAGAGAAGTAGCAGAATGCTTAAATCTAACAGAGGATTATGTTGAAAACAGGCTTAGGCGTGGCAGACAGAAATTAAAAAAATCATTAGAGAAAAGAGGTATCCTGCATGAAAAAGAGAATTAATATAGATAAAAGTGAGAATACCAGTACCGAATTTTTTGTACAGCCAAGTAAAGATGAAGTGTATCACTTTGGTGAAAAGCTAGATGGATATGAAAAGGAACTTCTTACAGAAGGTGTCCTTAGACAAATAAGAAAAGAAACGGAGACTAATAATATGAAAAAGAAATGGAAACATTGGCAAGTTGTTGCGGCATGTCTTGGGGTAGCATTTCTTGTACCAAGCAGCGTATTTGCAGCAGTAGAGATTTCACACTACTTCCGTAGTCAAGTGTCTGTAGAAGACTATCAGATGAAAGTGGATATACATAAGAAGAATGAACAATCTACTACAAAGGCACCAGAAAAATATATTAAACTTAAAGCAAATTTTGGTTCTGCATATAAAATAGATAAAGAAGATAGTGGACTGTGTACTTTTACCCACAAAGATGGGTTTGACGCAGGTAAAGATTTCTGGTATGAAATAATTAAAGTAGATGGTAAAAAAGATACTATTTATACCACTTATGACAATGAAGTTGTTGAAAACTTAAAAGTGAATGGTCATGAAGCAGTTTATTTTAAAACAAATGAAATTGTTGGTACAGAATATGCCGAAAAATATGACACCTGTTATGGTCAGCATCTTCTTGTATTTTATGATGAATATGGATATATTGTTCAGTTTAACAGTATGAATAAATTAGAAAAAAACGAGCTTGTAAAACTGGCAGAAAATGTGTCAGTAACAGTAACTGACAAAGATAGTGCTTCAGGTTATACACTGTTAAGTGAATATATGAAAAATCCAATAAGTGCTAATGTTGAACTCACTCCTAGAAAAGATGAAAAGATAGATGCCCCTGTCTGCAAAATCGGAGAAAGGCTAGAGCATGAGCAATTTTCTATACAGATAGATAATGTGAAACTTTTGGATTCCGTAAATAGTCTTAAATTATCTTCATTTAAAATTGAAGATGGCAGCGGCTTATGGGATGAAAATGGAAATTTAAAGTCTTATAAACGTGAAAACCTTCAAACTGGAAATGGTAAAAATAAACCAGAAAAGAAAGTTGAAAGCAGAGAAGTTATTAAGCCAAAGTTAGTATATGTGACAATGAATATTAAGAATAACAGCAAAGAAAAAAATACTTTTTGTCTGCCAGATGTCTGTTTCACTAGTAAAAAGAATGGGGAATATTATTTAACTAATATTTATGATAATTCAAATAGACCGGGAACGGTCGAAGACGCATTTATTGACCATATGCCATGCTATTTTGAAGAAACAGCAGGTGGTAAATCTTTCTGGATACAGGAACTTAGCGCAGGAGAGGAAAGGACTTTTAATTTCGCATATTTTGTGGATGAGGATATGACAGATAAAATGCTTTTGAGAATAGATAATGGTTCAGATTCGGATAAAGATATGAAATATATTGATATTTCACGTTAATTTATGATTAACTATACTTTTGTGCAAGACCGAGTGGTATATCATGCCCTCGGTCTATATTTTTGGTTTATATATAATATAACTTTTATAGACTTTTTGACCATGATATTATATTATGTTATAATAGCTGGTATAAAATTACAAGGAGGAGTTAATTATGGATAATACCAAAACAAAACTTACGCCAAAGCAGATTAATTATCAAAATCTTGCTGAAAGCATTATAAATAAATTTAATCTGCGTGGAATTGAAGGTTACTACTGTGCCAATAAGAAAGATGCCAATGAAAAAGCAAAACACTTTCTTGCACCTGACTGCACTATTTCATGGGGTGGCTCTGCAACGCTGTCCGAAATTGGGCTAATTAATGATTTAAAGAAATCGGATGACTATATATTATATGATAGGGCAGTAGCCATTACTCCAGAAGAAAAAAGAGAGATGTTTGGCAAAATTGTCACTGTAGATTACTATTTTATGAGTTCTAATGCTATAACACTTGATGGAGAGCTTGTAAATATTGATGGCAATGGGAACAGGGTCGCCTGCCTTTGCAGTGGTCCTGCCAATGTAATAATTATTGCAGGAATGAATAAAATAGTAAAAAATGTTAAAGAAGGTATTTCACGTACAAGAAATATTGCTGCACCTCCAAATTCTGTACGACTTGGACTTAATACACCTTGTGCGAGTGCTGGACGGTGTTGTGACTGTATGACGGCTGACTGTATCTGTGACCAAATTGTTATTACAAGGATGTCACGTGTGAGAGGACGTATTAAGGTTATTCTTGTAGGAGAGGAGCTAGGCTACTGATTATGCCAGATAATAAACAGCTTATTAACAGACTTTATGCTGGTGATATGTTAAGCCATTATGAGTTTAAGTCGCTAATAAGTTGTCATAATGAAGAAGATGCACAGTATCTTTTTAAACTTGCAAGACAGGTGCGTGAAAAAGTTTATGGCAAAGATGTATATATACGTGGACTGATTGAATTCACAAATTATTGTCGTAATGACTGCTATTACTGTGGTATAAGATGCAGTAATAACAATGCCAGTAGATACAGATTAAGCGATGAAGATATATTAAGCTGTTGTGATAATGGTTATAAAGCAGGCTTTTTGACTTTTGTATTGCAGGGCGGAGAAGATATGTATTTTACTAAAGAAAGACTTTGTGGTATTATAGAAAAGATTAAAAGTAAATATCCAGACTGTGCAATAACTCTTTCTGTAGGTGAAAGGGAGTATGAGGATTATCTTGCATGGTATAAAAGTGGTGCTAATAGATACCTTTTGCGTCATGAAACGGCTTCGTCAGAACACTATAAAAAACTTCATCCACAGACAATGTCGTTAGAACACAGAAAAGAATGTCTGTACCAGTTAAAAGATATAGGTTATCAGACAGGTGCTGGTTTTATGGTAGGTTCACCAGAACAGACTGTGGACTATATTATAAAGGACTTATATTTTTTATATAAATTAAAACCACAAATGGTTGGTATAGGACCATTTATTCCGCAGAAAGATACGCCATTTGCAGAAAAAAGCAGCGGTACTTTGGAGCAGACGATTTTTTTACTCGGCATAATCAGGCTTATATTGCCTAATGTACTGCTACCAGCTACAACTGCACTTGGTACTATTGCACCTAATGGGCGTGAACAAGGGCTTCTTGCTGGAGCGAATGTTGTTATGCCAAATCTTTCACCTTTATCTGTAAGAGATAAATATAGCCTTTATGACAATAAAGCAAGCACAGGAGCAGAATCGGCACAGTGCCTAGAACTTTTAAAAAAGCGTATAGAGACAGTAGGGTATAGAGTAGTAATGGAACGCGGAGACTATAAGGTCTAAAAATTAAACTAAGTATTATAATATTGGGAAAGGAACAGAAAATATTATGAAAAAAGAAACAGAGGTATGCATTGAAGTTAATGTTACAAAGATTGTAAAATACGTATGTATTGCAGGAGCAGTTATTGTCGCTGCAATTTTTGGAGAACTTGCTTTTAAAGAATTTATAAAATCTAGGGATTAGCAGTAAAACAATTGAACAAGAATCAGGAATTATTAATATGGATAAATATTTATTTATAGCTGAAAAACCAAGTGTTGCAAAGGAATTTGCTAAAGCCCTTGGGGTATCAGGGAATCAAGGAAGTGGATATCTTGAGTCGGATAAATATATAGTTACGTGGTGTGTTGGTCATCTTGTGACTATGAGTTATCCAGATGTCTATGAGCCAAAATTAAAAAAGTGGTCGTTTGATACTCTTCCTTTTTTACCAGACAATTTCCTTTATGAACTTATACCAGATGTAAAAACACAGTTTAGTATAGTTGAAAAACTTTTAAACAGGAATGATGTTAAAAGGATTTATGTATGTACTGATTCAGGACGGGAGGGGGAGTATATCTACCGACTTGTAGACCAGATGGCTAAAGTTCCTGAAAGCAAGGACAAACGACGTGTATGGATTGATTCTCAGACAGAAGAGGAGATACAGAGAGGAATACGTGAAGCAAAACCATTATCTGAGTATGACAACCTTTCATCTTCTGCATATTTACGGGCTAAAGAAGACTATCTTATGGGAATTAATTTTTCACGTGTTCTTTCCCTAAAGTATGGGCGTATTGTTATGAATTATCTTAATGATGGCAAATGGATATCAATAGCTGTAGGGCGTGTTATGACATGTGTACTTGGAATGGTGGTACGTCGTGAGCGTGAAATTAGAAATTTTGTAAAAACACCTTTTTACAGAGTAGTTGGGTATTTTAGTTATAGTAATCAGACATTTGAAGCAGAATGGCGTGTAACAGAAGAATCAGTCTATTTTCAATCACCATTTCTTTATAAAGAAAATGGCTTTAAAGAAGAAAAAGACGCTCAAAATCTTTGCCTAAGCCTTGGTCCATTCGCAACTACTGCTGTTATAGACAAGGCTGAAAGGAAGAAAGAAAAAAAGAATCCCCCACTACTTTTTAACCTTGCAGAATTACAAAATATATGTTCAAAACTTTTTAAACTAAGTCCTGATGAAACTCTTAAAATTGTTCAGGAACTGTACGAAAAAAAGCTAGTGACATATCCAAGAACTGACGCAAGGGTACTTTCTACAGCTGTCTCAAAGGAAATTCACAAGAATATAAAGGGGCTTACAAATTATGCCATAATCAGTGAATATGCAAATGATATTTTACAAAATGAAAGCTATAAAAGTATTGTGCGTACAAGGTATGTCAATGACAAACAAATTACAGACCACTATGCAATAATTCCTACAGGGCAGGGGCTTGGTGCGTTAAAAAGCGTCAATCTAATAGCACAAAGAATTTATGAGGTAGTAGTACGCCGTTTTTTATGCATTTTTTATCCTCCAGCAGAATATATGAAAACTACAGTAGTAGTGAAGCGTGGCAAAGAATCCTTCTTTACAAACTTTAAAGTACTAGTAAAACAGGGGTATCTTGAACTTGCTACGGCTTCATTTGCAAAAAAACAGAGTGAAAAAAAACAGGAAACAAAGGAAAAATCATCTGAAAGCAGCATAGAACAAGAAGTGTCTGATAAAGACCTTATAAACATGGTCAGCCAATTAAAAAAAGGCATGGAAATTACATTTGACAATGCAGAGATTAAAGAAGGAGAAACTTCGCCCCCTAAACGCTATAATTCAGGCTCAATGATTCTTGCAATGGAAAACGCTGGACAGCTTATTGAAGATGAAGATTTGCGTGCACAGATAAAGGGAAGTGGGATTGGCACAAGTGCTACAAGAGCTGAAATTTTAAGCAAACTTGTCAATATTAGATATCTTAAACTAAATAAAAAAACACAAATAATATCTCCTGAGCTTATCGGGGAGATGGTATATGATGTTGTCAATACTTCTATACACCAACTTCTTAATCCTGAGCTTACTGCAAGCTGGGAACTGGGGCTTGCACTTGTAGCAGAAGGGAAAGTGTCAGAAGATGAATATATGAAAAAACTCAATGATTTTATCACAAAGCGTGTAGATGGGGTGAAGAATACAAATAATACATATGCTCTTAAACAGTGTTTCCATGCGGCAGCAGAGTATTATAAATAAAATAGACAAGATTGGAGATATATTATGTATGACAGATTAAAAATCAAAAAATTATTTAACCTTGATGAAACTATAGCTACAGAAATATTTGAGGATGTAGAGTTTCCTTGGGAAGTCCTTCCTAAAATTAAAGATTTTACAATAGAACTTGGCAAAAAATTGAATTCAGATGAATATGAAATGCGTGGTGAAAATATATGGGTTGCAAAAAGTGCTAAAGTTGCACCTACTGCTTCTATTACAGGACCATGTATTATTGGTAAAAATACAGAAGTGCGCCATTGTGCATTTATAAGAGGTAGTGCCATTATTGGCGAAAACTGTGTTGTAGGCAATTCAACAGAACTTAAAAATGTGCTACTTTTTAACAATGTTCAAGTTCCACACTACAATTATGTAGGCGATTCAATTCTTGGTTATAAATCACACATGGGAGCAGGTTCTATTACTTCAAACGTAAAATCTGATAAGACAAAAGTCACACTCTGGTACGAAGGGGATAAAATAGGAACAGGGCTTAAGAAAATGGGAGCAATACTTGGTAATTATGTTGAAGTAGGATGTAACAGTGTGTTAAATCCGGGAACAATTATAGGAAGTAATACTAATATTTACCCGTTGTCAATGGTGCGTGGGTTTGTGCCGGGCAAAAGTATTTATAAGAACAGAGGAGAAATTGTTGAAAAATATTAGAGAGCTATTTTTAACAGAGAGGAGAATGCAGGAAACAGGATTTCCTTGTTGATTTATTATGAACATAACGTCAAAAATTTTAACACCAATTAAGAGGGTGGTGCTTAACACTTCAACTTGCAGCGAAGGTAGATTTGCAAAAGAAGCCAAAAAGTTTTCTTATAAAAAAGAAATGCTTACTAATTCTTATCATACAAATCTTGAAAATAAAATAGAACCTCCTGCATTCTTAACGTATTGCAAGGAAAAAATGGTTAGGATGCTTCTTGAAAAGGGTGAGTATAACTTCAAAAATATTCTTGTACTCAACAATCCTTACAAGATTTCGCCTTTATCAGCAATGATGGTATTTAATACTGACATGGAGTGTAAGGTAGAATATACCATTAAGGGATATATGGGGTCAGATGACTATACAAAATGCGATGAAACAATTACAAAATACCACAGAGTACCAGTTCTTGGGCTTTATGAAGGACATTTTAACAGAGTTAGAGTACGGTTGCTTGATTCAAATGGTATAGAAATTAATTCTAAAAATATTAAAATCAGAACACCACAGCTTAGCAAACCCGTACATGACTGCGTAAAAATTACTAAAAGCAAGCGACCATTTACAGGTGGGTTTATTTTTGTGTCTGGGGGATATAGTGGTGGAGTATATGCGTTTGATACTAAGGGAAATATACGTTTTGCATTAAACAGAATACCACAGTATTATGGTGTATACCTTTTTAACGATGGCAAATTTTTGTTTCCTGAAAAAAATATGCGTATTCCTGCGTATGGCAATGCACATACAGTTATTACACATGAGATGGACATGCTTGGAAGGGTTTATCGCACCTATCATCAGAAAAAAGGTATGCATCATTGGGCTATAGAAAAAGAGCCAGGCGGAAATATACTTGGGTTATCAAGTTCTATGAGTGACACTTATATGGAAAATGCTATAGTAGAAATTGACCGCAAAACAGGTGAAACAATTTACGAACTCAGCATGAATGAGCTGTTTGATGACACTTATAAAACAAGAAATGACTGGGCACATATTAATTCTATAGATTATATACCAGAAGATGGTTCAGTTGTCGTTTCTATGAGAAATGTTCATACAATAGCTAAGATTAATCTTGCAAAGAGGGAAATTGTATGGCTTATTGCAAAACCTAAATTTTATAGAGATACTAATGTTGAAGACAAGGTATTAAAGCCTTTAGGTGAACATGACTGGTTTTTCCAACAACATGGCATACAAATTGTACATGATGAAACTGACAATGACCCTTCTAAACTACGTGTAATGCTGTTTGATAACCATACAGCCAATAGAAGACCTGTCAAGTGGTTTGATAAAGAAGAGAAATCATATGTAGTATTTTATACAATTGATGAGATAAACAGAACTGTTACACAGGATGCTCGCTTCCAGACACCTCTCAGTGTAACACGTTCAAACAGTGAATATGAGCCAAATAAACAACTTGTCAAGGCAATGTGTGCACACTTTAAGCCACCAGTAGATGGATATGATGCAAAAATATACGAATTTGATTATAATACAAAAGAATGTATTAATGAAATATCATGTATAACAGACTTTTTTTCTGCACATACATTTGATTTTAATATACAATCAATGTCAAAACCTGTGCCAATAGAAGAAGGCATGATGCTTGGAAAGCTTGTTCCTCCAATATGTCTTAAAAGTATTCCAAAAGAACTAAAAAGTGCAGACACCATGCCAGCAGATGTATCAAGTGCATTAAAATTTAGAAGATATGGAGATTTAATACAGATTTATGCTGTGGATCATGACCTTGAAAAAATATATCTGTACAGTGATAATGCAGTTTTTATGCAGGATTTCACAAATACTACACAACCTCTTAATGTATTTAAAACACAGAAGTATTTTGTAAATATGCCATTGATGGATATTCCAGCAGGTTCTTATAAACTTGCAATACAATATCTGTCAAAAACTTACAGAACAGATTATACAGTGGCATTCGAGAAAAGAGACAACATTGAAGAAGTTTAGCTTAAAGTTTTCCCTAAAAAACTAAAGGGGAAGGAGACTTAATTATGACACTTGACGAATTGGAAACTGGACAGAGTGTAAAAGTTATAAAAGTCAATGGTGAAGGTGCATTAAGAAACCATCTTCTTGATATGGGACTGACACCAGGAATAGTAGTAAAACTTATTAAAGTTGCACCTATGGGTGACCCAATAGAACTCAGACTGCGTGGGTATGAGCTTACGATAAGGCTTGACGATGCGAAAGAAATAGAGATAGAAAAAATAAAGCAAGAAGAGCAGAAAAAAAATGTAGAAAAAAGGTATGACCCAATTGCCCACCCGGGTGTCGGTGAACTTGGAAAAGCAGGAGATTATCATACAAATAAAATTGGAAAAGCTATTCCGAAAGGAAAACCTGTCACTTTTGCACTGGCAGGAAACCAAAACTGTGGTAAAACAACGCTTTTTAATCAGCTTACAGGTTCTAACCAACACGTTGGCAACTTTCCCGGTGTTACAGTAGATAAAAAAGAGGGTACAATTAGAAGCCATCCAGAGGCAACAGTTGTAGACTTACCTGGAATATATTCACTGTCTCCCTATTCAAACGAAGAAATTGTTACAAGGGATTTTTTGATAAAATCTAGGCCAGATGGAATTATTAATATAATTGACACATCTAATATTGAACGAAATCTTTATTTAACTATACAGTTAATGGAGCTTGGTATACCTATGGTACTGGCGTTGAATATGATGGATGAGGTAAGGGCAAATGGCGGCTCAGTCCATGTCAATGAACTAGAAAAGATTCTTGGAGTTCCAGTTGTACCTATTTCAGCAGTAAAAAATGAAGGCATAGATGAACTTGTAGATCATGCAATGCACGTGGCAAGACATAGAGAAGCACCTGGGAGAATTGATTTTTGCCCGGACACTGAAAAAGCAGGAGACGCAAAAGGCTCTGTACATGGATGTATCCATGCTGTAGTCCACTTACTTGAGCCATATGCAAAAAAAGCAGAAATTCCTGTACGTTTTGCATCAGTTAGAATGATTGAAGGTGATAAGCTGATTGCAAGTGAATTTGACCTACCAGCAAATGAAGACGAGGTTTTAAAAGGCATTGTAAGCATGATGGAGGAGGAATCAGGACTTGACAGAAAGGCTGCCCTCGCAGATATGAGGTTTAGCTTTATAGAAAAATTATGTGATGAGACGATAGTTAAACCTGTAGAAAGTCGAGAACACAAAAGAAGCATGGCAGCTGACAAAGTTCTTACAGGAAAATATACTGCCATTCCATGCTTTATTGGGATTATGGCAGTAGTTTTTCTTGCATCGTTTAGTTTTATAGGTGCTATACTGTCCGACTTTATGTCTTTAGGAGTTGATGCAGTAACAGGTTTAATCAGCAAAGGACTGTTAGCATGGCAGATAAATCCAGTAGTACATTCACTTGTTGTCGATGGTATATGCAGTGGTGTCGGAAGTGTATTAAGCTTTTTGCCAACAATAGTAACACTGTTCTTTTTCCTTTCAATACTAGAAGACAGTGGATATATGGCAAGAGTTGCATTTGTAATGGACAAACTGCTCAGACGTATTGGTCTGTCAGGGAAGAGTTTTGTGCCAATGCTTATTGGATTTGGATGTTCAGTTCCTGCCATTATGGCAACGAGAACACTGTCAAGTGAGCGAGATAGGAAAATGACAATTTTACTGACTCCATTTATGAGCTGTAGTGCAAAACTTCCAGTTTATGGACTTTTTACAGCAGCATTTTTTCCACGAAAATGGCGTGGAATTGTAATGGTCTGTCTGTATCTGTTTGGGATTGTATGTGCAGTTTTCTATGCAATTTTCTTAAAACACAGTAAATATAAGGGAGAACCTGTGCCATTTGTAATGGAACTGCCAAACTACCGTCTGCCTAGTGCAAAAAGTGTCTGTCATTTGATATGGGAAAAGTCAAAAGGGTTTATACATAAAGCATTTACAATAATATTTATTGCCACCATAATAATATGGTTCTTACAGACATTTGACTTAAGACTAAATGTAGCAGAATCATCTGATTCAAGCTTGCTTGCACTAGTTGGAAGTTTGGCTGCTCCACTCTTTGTTCCACTTGGTTTTGGCGATTGGCGTGTTTCCACTGCACTAATTACAGGATTTGCCGCAAAAGAAAGCATCGTTTCCACCCTTACAGTGCTGATGAATGGTGATGTATCAATGCTTTCTACACTGTTTACACCATTTACGGCTGTAGTATTTTTGGTCTTTACACTTTTATATACACCTTGTGTTGCTGCAATAGCCACAGTAAAACAAGAAGTAGGGAGCGTCAAATCTACAGTTGGGATAGTGTTAGCACAGTGTACAATTGCATGGGCAGTAGCATTTTTAGTGCATATATTAGGTGTAATAGCAGGTCTTGAATAAGTAACTAAGTAAGACATCTATAGAACTTGTGCATGAGAAATAGTGTGTAATCCCACAATTTGTACAGTACATACATTGTGAAGAGACGCAGTTGTGCTAATACCTTGGTATAATGAACAACATTTTGTAACAAATGGAAGGAGTTAAGACCTATGAAACAGTTTAGATATATAAGAAAGAGAGGCATTCAGATTACCTTGACAGCAGCTCTGCTTCTTAGCATGGCGGCATGTGGAAAAAAAGATCCTCTGGATCCCAAAAATCCAGTATCTCTTACGGTGTGGCATTACTACAACGGTTCTCAACAAGCCGCTTTTGACGCACTGGTGGAGGAGTTTAACAACACCGTTGGTCGGGAAAAGGGCATTTATGTGCAGAGTTACTCTCAGGGCTCAGTTTCTGATCTGGAGACAGCGGTGCGGGATGCCATTAACGGTAAGGTGGGAGCCGATGTCATACCAGACATTTTCTCATCATACGCCGATACTGCCTATGAGGTAGAACAGGCAGGGGCTCTGGCAAATTTGTCAGACTACCTCAGTCAAGAGGAGCTGAACCAGTATGTAGATTCCTACATAGAGGAAGGATGCATTGCCTCTGATGGTACTCTCCGTATCTTCCCAACAGCAAAATCTACCGAGGTTATGATGATCAACAAAACTGACTGGGATGTCTTCGCAAAGGCTACCAAAGCCTCACTGGAAGATTTGAATACTATTGAGGGAGTAACGGCTACCGCTCAGGCTTATTATGAATGGACTGACAGTCTCACTCCTGATATTCATGGAGACGGAAAAGCTTTCTATGGTCGGGACGCTTTAGCCAATTACTTTATCATTGGACTTCAGCAGCTAGGGGTAGAGATATTCCATGTAGAAAACGGAGAGATGACCCTTAGCATCCCTAAAGAGGAACTATTCCGGTTGTGGGAAAACTACTATGTCCCTTTGGTGAAGGGATATTTCGGGGCATATGGTTCCTTCCGTTCTGATGATGTGAAAACAGGGGATATTTTGGCTTATACTGGTTCCATCTCCTCCGCCATGTATTTCCCTAGTCAGGTGGAACTGGACAACGACAGCCATGCCATCGACTACATTGTAAAGATGCCACCCGTTTTTGAGGGAGGACAGAACTATGCTGTACAACAGGGAGCTGGTATGGTAGTCAGTAAATCGGATGAACAACACGAATATGCTGCCGTGGAATTCCTAAAATGGTTCACCCAGACAGAAAACAATCTTCAATTTGGTTGTGTATCTGGTTATTTGCCAGTACTTAAGGAAGCCAACAGTGTTCAAAAGCTAGATCAGGTGATTGCGGATGAAGGGCTAGAGGTATCTCCCAAGACCTATGACTGTCTGACCACCATGCTGGACAATATGGCAGACTTAACTCTTTATACCAACAAGAGCTTTAAAAACGGCACTGAAGCCAGAAAGGTGCTGGAGTATAATTTGGCAGACCTAGCAGCAAAGAACCGTGCTGCTGTAGAGGTAGCCTTAAAGCAGGGTGTGAGCTTGGAGGAGGCTGCTGCTCCTTATGTGACCCAAGAGGCCTTCACAGTGTGGTATACTGATTTTGTCCAAGCAATAAATAATGCAGTAAACAAGCAGGAATAGTATAAGAGGTAAAAATTGAATGAAAAAAAAATCAACTATTTTTCGAATATTCTTAATTCCCCTGATTGCCATTATGCTGGTACAGAGTGCGATTACCATTGGCTCTCTGGTGGCAATGGGGACTGCTCGGACATTGAAAGAATATTCTAGTGGTATGATGAGGCGGCTAGTGGAAAACCGTCAGGTGGTGCTGCAAAATGAGATGAATCAACATTGGGCATCGATCAAGGAACAGGAAACAGTAATTAATGAACTGCTGGAAAAGTTTCTTGATCAAAAAGGAATTGAGCTGGAGGACCTTATGCTGTCCAATGAGAGGAAAAGCCAATTGTTGGAGCAGTTATTTCCTAAGTGCATGGATATCCTGCAGAACAATTCCACTACAGGGCTTTTCTTAATTCTGACAGATAAGGAAGATATGCAGTTAGCGAGAAAGTATGATGGATTTTTTCTCCGGGATTCTGATCCAGATAAAAGTCCTATTAACTACACTGATTTTTTACTGGAGCGGGGCAATAAGCAGTTGTCCCAAAAATGGCATATTCCTTTAGATACTAACTGGACCACCTACTTTCATATGGATGGTC
>CANOID010000052.1 GCA_947565985.1 uncultured Lachnoclostridium sp. | reverse complement strand
ACCCACGACCCCTTCATTACGAGTGAAGTGCTCTACCAACTGAGCTATTTCAGCATTGCAATGTGGCAACCACATACTATAGTTTATATTGATATTAGCATTTTGTCAACAATAAAAACTTATATATTTTTGCACAAATCTCTGTTATGCATTTGGAAGATATATATAAATAATATATACCCACCTCAGTATAATTCCTGTTAAGATAAAAGCAATCTGTAAAATTATATCAAACCACTTTTTTTTAACTGTCTGCTTTCCAGTTTTATAATCTTCTTCAACTACATCTATCTGTGGAGACGACTTTTTAAGCAGCCAGAAATATAATGCAGTTATAAAGAACCAGAATATAAACATACCAAGCCCTAACAACTGCATCAATCCGTCACTTTCTGGTTCATAGTTTTCTGGTCTTCCCTTAGCATTGGTGAGTTTTGAGAATGCGTAATACAAGTAGTCTAGAGATACAACTCCCCAAATAAGACTAATAATTGAAAATATAAGCCTTTTCCACCAACGCATTCAAAAACTTCCTTCCATTTTATAATTGCTATCTTTACACAAACTCATCATAATTCATGCCAAGAAGAACCGTTCCTTCTGTTGCCATTCTCTTGCGTTCATATATACTGTCAGTATTATAATCCACCTTTTCAGAAGATGCATATTCATTCTTAATTGCATCTATCTGCTTCATACCTGATGCCTGTATTTCAGATGATTCTTTATCATTCTTGTATATGGCGGCTGGCTCTTTTTTATCTTCCTTGCCCGCTAGCCCAGCTAATTCTTTAACAGGTTTAATAGGTGATACAGAAGCATTTTTTACTTGACTGTAATTATTGTTATTGAATATATACAGATTATTAGCTGCTTTGTTACTGGAAATTCTCTGTACAATCATAATATCCCCCATTTCTATTTTATACTATATCTTATTATACTTCTATCAAACGTCTATTGCAAGTATAATTGGAAAATTATTATATTTCTATTCACAATCAAATTTCTACCCACAATCAAAAATCCCCCTATCTGCTTTATGTTTTATAACATAATAGCCGGGAGACTTTCGATAGAATTAAAGTTATTCACTTATAAAACCTCTATAATGGCGTACAAGCATCTGAGACTCAATCTGCTTTAATGTTTCAAGTATAACACCAACTATAATAATAAGTGATGTGCCACCAAATGATACATCTGCACCAAATGCACCTGAGAAGAATATAGGTACAACCGCTACAAACGATAAACCAAGTGCACCTATAAAAATAATATTATTTAATACCTTTGTGAGGTAATCTGTGGTTGGTTTACCTGGTCTAATACCTGGTATAAAGCCACCTTGCTTCTTCATATTAATAGCAATCTCTTGTGGATTGAATGTTATTGATGTGTAGAAGTAAGCAAAGAAAATTAACAGTGCAATATATATAATAAGTCCCAGTGTATATTTAAACTCGCCAAAACTCTCAAAATTACACCATGCATTCTGGTTGAGAATCTTTAATATCTTCTGTCCCAGTGAAGCACCATCGCCTGATGCTGGCTGTACGCCTGCAAAGTTGGCGATAACTATTGGCATTGAGAAAAGTGAACCTGCGAAAATTACAGGAATAACTCCTGCTGTATTTACTTTGAGCGGAATATGTGAAGACTGACCTCCTACTAGTTTCCTGCCCTGTGTCTTTTTAGAATATTGTACATTTATTCTTCTTTCACCGTCGGAAAGAATTACAATAAAGACAACCATTCCAACTATAACAACAATAATAACTACTGCACCAAGAAGACCATTTGTTATAGTGCTTGCACCTGATACAAATTTCTCGTAAAGATTTGCTATATCCTCTGGTACCCTTGATATAATGTTGTAGAGAAGTATTATGGAAATACCATTTCCTACTCCTCTTTCTGTAATTTGCTCACCTAACCACATAAGATATGCAGAACCGGCTGTTAATGAAACAACGATAACTGACACAGATGTAAATGACACACCCTCTGTCAGATAACCGCCTCTGCCAAATCCTACTGCCATTGCAGTACTTTCCATTATTGAAAGGGCAATGGTAAGATATCTTGTGTACTCTGCAAGCTTTTTCCTTCCTTCTTCACCATCTTTATGGAGCTCTTCAAGTCTTGGAATCGCAATTGTAAGAAGCTGTATAATAATGGACGACGTAATGTAAGGTGTAATATTCAATGCAAAAATAGACATTGTTGAAAAAGAACCACCTGTCAGCTGGTTAAAAAAATCAAGTGAATTTTGGCTATTAAACCATTCTGAAATATATGATGCGTCAACCCCTGGTACTGGCAGCTGACATCCTATACGTACAATAACCAAAGCCACTAAAGTATATAAAATCTTATTCCTCAGCTCTTTGATTTTAAATGCGTTCTGGACTGTCTGAAACATCCTTAAATCACCTCAGCTTTTCCACCAAGAGCCTCAATCTTCTGAACAGCACTCTTACTGAATGCATTTACCTGAACTGTCAGCTTCTTAGTTAATTCTCCATTTCCAAGTATCTTAACCCCATCTTTTGGATTACTAATTATGCCTTCTCCGAGTAATGCATCTACAGTAATTACATCTCCGTCATTAAATTTTTCTAATCTGTCAACATTTATTGCAACAATTTCTTTAGAATTTCTGTTTGTAAAACCTCTCTTAGGAATACGTCTGTAAAGTGGCATCTGACCACCTTCAAAACCAGGACGTGGAGCACCTGAACGTGCTTTTTGACCTTTATGTCCCTTGCCTGCTGTCTTTCCATTGCCTGAACCATGTCCACGACCTCTTCTGAAATTATTGCTCTGCTTAGAACCTTCTGCTGGCTTTAAAGTTGATAAATTCATTGTTTTACCTCCATTTATACGGCTGATACTTTCAGCCGTCAGTCACTATACGGGCAAAGGTTTATGCCCTCGCTTATTTTTTAAATAATAACACTAATGGCAAGCAGCCCTGCTTGCCTTTAAGGATTATATTTCTTCAACCTTTACAAGATGCCTTACATGCCATATCATACCTCTTACAGCATCGTTATCAGGCAGCTCAACTGTCTTATTAAGTTTTCTTAAACCTAAAGCTTCAACAGTTGCACGCTGTTTTGGAATGGCACCTATTGTAGATTTTACTAATGTAACCTTTAATTTTTCTGCCATAATTACCTCCAATTATCCTAAAAGCTCTTCAAGAGATATTCCACGTGCCTTGGCTACATCTTCAGGTCTCTTTAAATTATCAAGACCATTAATTGCAGCAAGTACAACATTCTGCTTGTTATTAGAACCAAGAGACTTTGTACGGATATTTTTATAACCTGCAAGCTCAAGTACAGCACGTGCTGGACCGCCGGCAATTATACCTGTACCTTCTGGAGCCTTTTTAATCAGTACGGAAGCGCTGCCAAATTTGCCAATAAAGTCATGTGGTACACTGCCGTTTTCGTCGATAGGAACTTCAACTAATTTCTTTGTTGCGTCTTCCTTACCTTTGCGGATTGCTTCTGGTATTTCAGTAGCTTTACCAAGACCAACGCCAACATGTCCGTTCTTATCGCCAACTACTACTAATGCAGTAAATCTCATATTGCGTCCACCCTTAACTACTTTGGTAACACGCTTAATCGTTACTACATTATCTTCCAGCTCTAACTGGCTGGCGTCAATAATTGTACGTTTCATGTGTTTTCCTCCTAAATCTGCTATTAGAAATCTAAGCCTGCTTCTCTTGCTGCATCAGCAAGAGCCTTAACTTTGCCCTGGTATATAAATCCGCCTCTGTCATAGACAACAGTTTTAATGCCTTTATCCAGTGCCTTTTTAGCGATTACTTCACCAAGTTTTGCAGCTGCTTCAACATTATTTGTCTTCTCTAATTCTGCTTTAACTTCCTTTTGGAGAGTTGAAGCGGCAACTAAAGTATGACCAGCGGTATCATCTATAATCTGGGCGTACATATGATTGTTGCTTCTAAATACAGCCAGGCGCGGTCTTTCAGCTGTTCCTGAAAAGCGTTTACGGACTTTCATGTGTTTTTTCACACGGACTTCACTTCTTGACTGCTTCTTAATCATAGTATTTCACTCCTTTACTTATTTTTTACCTGTCTTACCAACTTTACGTCTGATAACCTCATCAGCGTATTTAATACCCTTGCCCTTATAAGGCTCTGGAGCTCTCTTTTCCCTGATTTCGGCAGCGTACTGTCCGACTTTCTCTTTATCAATTCCTTTTACAATAATCTTATTTTGTCCTTCAACAACTACTTCAAGGTCCTCAGGGTCTTCCATTTCTACAGGATGTGAATACCCAAGGGAAAGTACTAACTTCTTGCCCTGTTTCTGCGCTCTGTAACCAACACCATTTACTTCCAGAACTTTAGAATATCCCTCTGTTACACCTACAACCATGTTGTAAACAAGAGTTCTTGTAAGTCCGTGCAAAGATTTCATCTTTTTAAGGTCGTTTGGCCTTGAAACTAAGATTTCTTCGCCCTCTTTTTTTATCTCCATCTCTGCTGGTAATATTCTCTCAAGGGTACCTTTTGGTCCCTTTACAGTCACTTTATTATTTTCTGCAATATCAACAGTCACTCCTGCTGGTATAGCGATAGGCATTTTTCCAATACGTGACATGCCGTGCACCTCCATATTCTTAGGTTTATATAATGCGGTTAATTCTCAACTACCAAATAAATGCAAGAACCTCGCCGCCAACATTTTCTTTTCTAGCTTCCTTATCTGTCATAACGCCCTTATTTGTAGAAATAATGGCAATACCAAGTCCTCCAAGAACCTTAGGAAGCTCATCCCTGCCAGCATAGATACGCAGTCCCGGTTTTGAAATTCTTTTTAAACCAGTAATAATCTTATCATTCTTATCTACGCCATATTTTAATGTAATATGAATCATATTGATACCGTCAACATTGACCATATCAAACTTTTTAATGTAACCTTCTTTTAAGAGGATTTCTGCGATAGAAACCTTCATCTTTGAAGCAGGCACATCTACTGTATCATGCTTTGCAGTATTTGCATTACGGATTCTTGTAAGCATATCTGCAATAGGATCGCTCGTCATCATCTTAGTTTTACCTCCTTACCAGCTTGCTTTCTTCACGCCTGGAATCTGTCCTTTATAAGCTAACTCACGAAAACAGATTCTGCAAATTCCGTATTTTCTCAAATAAGCATGTGGCCTGCCACAAATCCTGCAGCGGCTGTATTCTCTTGTAGAGAATTTAGCTTTACGCTGCTGCTTAACTTTCATAGAAGTTTTAGCCATGAAATTCCCCTCCTTATTTTCTGAATGGCATACCAAACTGTGCCAATAATTCACGAGCTTCTTCATCAGTTGCAGCCGTAGTAACTATTATAACATCCATGCCTCTGACTTTATCTACTTTATCATATTCGATTTCAGGGAAAATCAGCTGCTCCTTAATACCAAGTGCATAGTTACCTCTGCCATCAAATGCATTGGGATTTACACCACGGAAGTCACGTACACGTGGCAATGCTAAGTTTACAAGGCGGTCAAGGAACTCATACATCCTTGCACCTCTCAGTGTAACTTTGCAGCCTATTGGCATACCTTCCCTGATTTTAAAGTTTGCAATTGAATTTTTAGCCTTTGTTGCGATAGGCTTCTGTCCTGAAATAATAGCAAGCTCAGCCATAGCGGCATCGAGCACCTTTGAATTTTCTTTTGCTTCGCCAATACCCATGTTAATAACTATCTTTTCGAGCCTTGGCACCTGCATAACGTTTTTATAGCCAAATTTTTTGACCATACCGTCAACGATTTCATTCTGATACATCTCTCTTAAACGAGTCAACGTTAACAGCCTCCTTTCTGAAACTAATCAATCACTTCACCAGTTGCTTTTGCATAACGGACTTTTTTGCCATTCTCAAATTTAAATCCTACACGTGAAGCCTTTCCTTTGCTAACGTACATAACATTTGACATATCCATAGGAGCAGACTGTTTTACAATACCACCCTGTGGATTTTTCTGGCTCGGTTTTGCATGCTTTGTAACTTGGTTAATGCCTTCAATGATTACTTTACCGCCTTTAACGGCTGTTACTTTGCCCTCTCTGCCTTTATCTTTACCGGTGATAACCTTTACTGTATCGCCTTTTTTAATCTTACTTGTTGCCACAATGACACCTCCTTATAATACTTCTGGTGCTAATGAAACTATTTTCATAAACTGTTTTTCTCTTAACTCTCTTGCAACAGGTCCAAATATACGTGTTCCTCTTGGTGTCTTGTCGTCACGAATAATTACTGCCGCATTTTCGTCAAACCTGATATAAGAACCATCAGGACGGCGTATGCTCTTTACTGTACGCACAACAACAGCCTTAACCACATCACCTTTTTTTACAACACCGCCTGGTGTTGCATCTTTAACGGAAGCAACAATAATATCACCTACACCGGCATATCTCCTTGTTGAACCACCCATAACCCTGATACAAAGAAGTTCTTTAGCACCTGTATTATCAGCTACTTTAAGTCTTGATTCCTGCTGTACCATGTTTAACCTCCATATTCTGCCGCAATATAGCTGCCTTGCGGCTGCATCTGCCATTTAACAAAATTATTTAGCTCTTTCAACTATCTCAACAAGCCTCCATCTCTTATCCTTAGATAATGGTCTTGTCTCCATAACCCTTACTCTGTCACCAATCTTGCAGGTGTTCTCTTCATCGTGGGCTTTTAACTTGTAAGTTCTCTTAATGATTTTATTATAAAGCGGATGTTTTACGTTATCGACGATTGCAACAACGATTGTCTTATCCATCTTATCACTGATTACTTTACCTACACGCGTTTTCCTAAGATTTCTCTCCACCTTACGTGTCCTCCTTCCAATGCTGCCTCTATACTACGGCACTACTCCTGTGCTGTAAGCACTGTCTTAATTCTTGCAATATTCCTTTTTACTTCTTTAATCCTGCTTGTATTTTGAAGCTGGTTAGTTGCGTTCTGAAACCTTAAATTAAAAAGTTCCTTTTTTGCAGCTACTAAATCAGCATTTAACTCTTCTACAGATTTATTCCTTAAATCTTCCATATACTGTTTACTCTTCACTGCCCGCACCTCCTTCTAAATCTGCCCGAGATACAATCTTGCACTTTATTGGCAACTTATGTGTTGCAAGACGCAAAGCTTCTTTAGCTATCTCTTCTGACACACCAGAAATCTCAAACATTACACGTCCTGGTTTTACAACAGCTACCCAGTATTCGAGAGCACCTTTACCTTTACCCATACGAGTTTCAGCAGGAGTCTTTGTAACTGGCTTATCTGGGAAAATCTTAATCCAGACTTTACCACCACGCTTGATATAACGTGTCATAGCGACACGGGCAGCTTCAATCTGATTAGATTTAATCCATGCTGGCTCTAATGCTACAATACCATATTCACCATTTGTGATTTTATTGCCCCTGAGTGCTTTTCCTTTCATACGGCCACGGAACTGTTTACGATGTTTTACTCTCTTTGGCATTAACATTATTTATCGCTCCCTTCCTTATTGGCATCTTTCTTTGCTGGAAGTACTTCACCATTGTAAATCCAGACTTTTACACCAACTTTACCATAAGTTGTGTCAGCTTCTGCGAAACCATAATCAATATCTGCACGCAACGTCTGGAGAGGAATGGTACCTTCGCTATAAAACTCTGTACGTGCCATATCAGCGCCGCCAAGACGACCTGAACAGCTTGCCTTGATACCTTTAGCTCCTGTCTTTAATGTCCTGCCCATTGCAGACTTCATTGCACGACGGAATGAAACACGGTTTTCTAACTGCTGTGCAATCTTTTCAGCAACAAGCTGTGCATGCCTGTCAGGATTTTTAATATCCATAATCTTTATGTCAAGTGCTATTTTTCTTCCTATTACTTTAAGAAGTTCTCTCTTTAAATTCTCAATCTCTGAACCGCCCTTGCCAATAACAAAGCCCGGTCTTTCTGTGTGGATTATTACTCTTACCTTATCTGCAGGTCTTTCAATCTCTATTTTTGAAATACCAGCACTGTATAATTTTTTCTTTACAAATTCTCTTATCTTGTAATCTTCTACAAGAAAATCTGCAAATTTTTCCTCTGCATACCAGTTGGAATCCCAGTCACTTATAACGCCGACCCTTAAACCATGAGGATTAACTTTCTGTCCCATTTTAATCTCCTTTCATAGACAAATAAAGTAATTAACGCTCGTTGAGAATTATTGTAATATGGCTCATTCTCTTCTCGATGCGGTATGCCCTGCCTTGGGCTCTTGGTCTTATTCTCTTCATTGTCGGTCCCTTATTTGCGAAACACTCTTCTATATACAAATTATCTGGATTCATGCCATTGTTATTTTCAGCATTTGCAATCGCAGACTGTAATATCTTTAAAATAATGCGTGAAGCATTTCTTGGACTGTATGTCAGTATACCAATCGCTGTTGCTACATCTTTGCCTCTTATAGCATCTAATACAAAGCAAGCTTTTTGAACCGAAACCCTCGCATATGATAACTTTGCTGAAGGTCTGGTGTCTCTCTGGTTCTCATTTCTTTCTCTTTTTATCTGACTTCTATGCCCCTTTGCCATTGATGAAGCCTCCTTTCAAGATTAAATACCAGCTACGGTGGCATATGCCACACATAGCATTATTTACATTATTGTATTAACGTCTTTTCTCGTCCTTTCCATGACCCCTGTAAGTTCTCGTTGAAACGAACTCACCAAGTTTGTGTCCAACCATATCCTCTGTTACATATACAGGTACATGTTTTCTACCATCATGTACTGCAAATGTCAAGCCAACGAATGACGGGAAAATAGTTGAACGGCGTGACCATGTCTTAATAACCTGCTTATCGCCAGATGCAACTTGAGCATCTACCTTTTTAAGAAGGCTTGCATCAGCAAAAGGTCCTTTCTTTAATGAACGTGCCATTATATCCTCCATTCTGCCAGTATATTTATATCACCGGCCAATCCTCTTAAACACCTGTCTTTTAATTATTTAGCCAGGGCTTTTCCGTCTCTTCTTCTTACTATATACTTATTTGACTGCTTGTTCTTCTTGCGGGTCTTTAAGCCAAGAGCAGGTTTGCCCCAAGGTGTACATGGACCCGGACGACCAACACTTGTCTTACCTTCACCACCACCATGTGGATGGTCATTAGGGTTCATAACTGAACCACGGACTGTAGGTCTTATACCCATATGACGCTTACGTCCTGCCTTACCAATGTTTACAAGTGCGTGTTCACCATTGCCAATAACACCAACTGTAGCACGGCACTTAATTGGCACCATTCTCATTTCGCCTGAAGGAAGTCTAAGTGTTGCATACTTGCCTTCTTTAGCCATAAGCTGTGCACCATTTCCTGCTGCACGTACAAGCTGTCCTCCTTTACCTGGCTGTAACTCAATGTTGTGTACCTGTGTACCAACTGGGATATTTTCAAGAGGGAGGCAGTTACCAACTTCAATTTCGGCTGTAGCACCATTCATAACCTTCTTGCCTGGTGTAAGTCCTTCTGGTGCAAGAATATATGCCTTCTGTCCATCAGCATATGCAATTAATGCAATATTAGCTGTTCTGTTAGGGTCATACTCAATAGTCTTTACTGTTGCTGGAATGCCATCTTTATTTCTTTTAAAATCTATAATTCTGTATTTTCTTCTTGAACCTCCGCCGTGGTGTCTTACAGTAATTTTACCTTGGTTATTGCGGCCGGAGTTCTTCTTTAATGACACTGTAAGAGACTTCTCTGGCTTGTCTGCTGTAATCTCAGACCTATCAACCACTGTCATGTGCCTTCTGGAAGGTGTATACGGGTTAAATGTTTTTATTCCCATGACATTTTCTCCTTTCGATATACTTTCTAAAAATTAAAGCCCTTCAAAAATCTCAATTTCTTCGCTGTCTTTAGTCAGCTTGACAATGGCCTTTTTAGACTTTGCTGTCTTGCCTGATGTCCTGCCACGGCGTCTTGTCTTTCCGTCAAGATTCATTGTATTTACTTTCTCAACTTTTGTCCCTTCAAAAAGTTTCTCAACAGCTTCTTTTATCTGACTTTTTGTTGCATCAGTGTGTACAGCGAAAGTGTACTTCTTCTCTTCCATAGCATTCATTGACTTTTCAGTAATAATTGGCTTTAATATAATATCATAATACTTTAAATCTGCCATTATGCGTACACCTCCTCAATCTTAGATACAGCATTTTTAGTAATAATAACTGTCTCATATTTTAAGATATCATATACATTAATTGCATTAGATGTAACAGTTTTTACACCCTGAATATTCCTTGTAGAAAGAGCTACATTTGCATTGTCTTCACCATCAAGGATTACAAGTGCTTTCTTTACCTTTAATGCATCAAGCACGTTTAACATCTTCTTTGTTTTAATCTCATCCAATTTAAGTGAATCCATAACAAGGAATTTCTCTTCATTTACTCTGCTTGTAAGTGCAGACTTAATCGCAAGTGCCTTTTCCTTTTTATTCATCTTAAATGAGTAACTTCTTGGTACTGGAGCAAATACAACACCGCCGCCTTTCCACTGTGGAGCCCTTATAGAACCTTGTCTTGCATGACCAGTTCCTTTCTGTCTCCAAGGCTTTTTGCCACCGCCCCTTACTTCTGAGCGTGTTTTTGCCTTTTGTGTACCTTGGCGTTTATTTGCCAGCTGTAATGTCACAGCCATATGCATTAAATGCTCATTTACTTTTACAGCGAATATTCCATCATTTAATTCTATGTTGCCAACTTCGCTGCCTTCCATATTATAAACAGATACATTAGCCATCTGTGTGTTCCTCCTTTCCAAAAGAATTATTTGCCAGACTTAACGCTTTCTTTAATTACAATACATGCTTTCTTTGGTCCAGGTACAGCACCTTTAACTAAGATTAGGTTTTTCTCTGTGTCTACCCTTACAACTTCAAGGTTTTGGATTGTAACCTTTGCGTTACCCATCTGTCCGGGCATCTTCTTTCCTTTAAATACACGGCTTGGATCTGAACAAGCTCCGTTAGAACCTGCGTGTCTGTGGAACTTTGAGCCATGACCCATAGGTCCTCTGTGGAGTCCATGTCTCTTGATAGCACCTTGAAAACCTTTACCCTTTGAAGTACCAGTTGCATCAATTTTGTCTCCGACCTCAAAGATGTCAGCCTTAATCTCCTGACCAAGTGTGTACTCTTCAGCGTTCTCAAACTTAAATTCTTTCAGATATCTCTTACCAGAAACACTTGCCTTTGCAAAATGTCCCTGTAATGGCTTATTTACGCCATGAATTCTCTTTACTTCTTTTCTTCCTGTAGCATCTTTTGTGATAACTTTATCTTTTTTATCAACAAAGCCTACCTGTACTGCACTATATCCATCAGTGCTTTCAGTCTTTATTTGAGTTACATAGCACGGACCTGCTTGAAGTACAGTAACTGGAGTTAATACTCCATTATCATTGAAAATCTGTGTCATTCCGATTTTCGTAGCTAAAATGCCTTTCTTCATAATGCACCTCCTGTTAATCTACAGCGGATTTCAAATCCTGCCCAACGCATGGTGTTGAAATCATCCTAGATGGTCTATATATATAATAAACCCTAAGAGTTTCTACATATTATTAATTAAACTAGAAAATTACTTTTCTTTCATCTTAAGAACTACAGCTACACCAGATGGCATTTCCATCTTTGTAAGAGCCTCTATAGTCTTCTGTGTAGGAGCAATAACATCAATAAGTCTTTTGTGAGTTCTCTGTTCAAACTGTTCTCTGGAATCCTTATACTTATGAACTGCACGCAGAATTGTTACTACTTCCTTCTTGGTTGGAAGTGGTACAGGACCACTCACCTTTGCACCTGTCTTCTTAACTGTATCAATAATTTTTGCTGCAGCATGGTCCACCTGATTGTGGTCATATGCTTTCAGTGTAATTCTCATTACATTTGTTGCCATAAAAAAAGCCGCCTCCTTTTCGCACTTATACAAGCTATTAGCTCGTTATATCCAGCGCAACAAGTGGTGACTGTACACTTATCCGGGTGTATCTTGCAAATATTTACAAAAACATAAAAACACCCATATAAAATTTCTTGTTGTACAGTGACTTGCCGCCAGTTTCCTAACATGACATTCGCTCCACGGAAAAACCTGCTGTATCTAACAGCAGCAACCTCTCGCTTCACAGCTATCAATGTCACAGCATTAACTAATATACACTTTTTTCAAATTTTTTGCAAGGGGGTAATTAAAATTTTTTGCTTTTTTATGCAATTTATTAAAAAGAGACAAAAAAAATAAATTATTTCCGAAAAAATAGCTAAATTTCACCATATTAAATAAAAGCGTCACTAAAAAGTGACGCTTTTATTTTCAATATTACATTTCACTGCTGTTCCAGTTCGGAACTGCTTTCTCCTCCCAACTCTGCAACAGCCAGAGCATATTTTTCCAGAATAACTTTCTGAATCATATCCCTTGTTTCTGAATTAATCGGATGCGCTATATCTCTAAATTCGCCGTCTCCTGCACGCCTGCTCGGCATCGCAATAAATAAACCTTTGTCACCATCAATGACTTTTATATCATGTACAACAAATTCGTTATCTAAAGTCATTGAAACTACTGCTTTCATCTTACCTTCCTTTGCGATTTTACGCACTCTTACGTCCGTTATCTGCACACTATAACCCCCTTTGGCCATCACGCGACGGCTTGATGATTTTATATTGCGTATCTCTCATTTTTCTCAATTACAATTTTTATTCTCCCATCCTCTCCTACATAATTTGTGTTTGCACGGATTGTATCTCTGCTTTCTACGATACAATTCTCAATATGCGTGTTATCTCCAATATAAACATCGTTTAATATAATAGAATTCTTAATTGAGCAGTTATTACCTACATATACTTTCTTAAACAAAACTGAATGTTCTACATTGCCATTTATTATACATCCACTTGATACAAGGCTATTTTTAACATATGAGCCCCAATTGTACTTTGCTGGAGGCAAATCTTCCACTTTTGAGTATACATTCGGATATTCCTTAAAGAAATAATTGCGTATTTTTCCATCGAGGAAATCCATATTTGTTCTAAAATATGATTCAACAGAAGAAATGTTGCTCCAATACAAATCTATTGGATATGCGTATATCCTCTTCACTCCCTTATATCTTATAACTATATCCTTTACAAAGTCATACCTTTCTTCGTCAATAGCTTTTTCAATAAGTTCAATAAGCTGTCTACGACGTACAATATATATGCCAGTTGAAACTTGTGTACTCTCTGCACTTATTGGTTTCTCCTCAAAGTCAGTAACTCTGCCATCCGCATCGGTCTTAATAACACCAAAGCGGCTTGGGTCATCCCTGCCTCCTACATCTGCTGTAACAACTGTAAAATCTGATTTCTTTGCTATATGATACTCAAGTACCTTAGAGTAATCAAGTTTATATATTCCATCACCTGAAGCTATTACTACATAAGGCTCATGGCTATTTTTTAAAAAGTCAAGATTCTGTGCTATTGCATCCGCTGTTCCCCTGTACCAGTAACTGTTCTTTGGCGTGGTAGTAGGGGTAAAGACATAAAGACCTCCTTGTTTTCTTCCAAAATCCCACCATTTTGATGAATTTAAATGCTCATTTAAAGATTTAGCGTTATACTGTGTAAACACTGCTACTTTCTGAATATGTGAATTGCTCATACTGCTTAACACAAAGTCAATACTCCTGTATCCTCCTGCAATAGGCATGGCTGCTACTGCACGTTTATTTGAAAGTTCTCTCATCTTGTTGCTATTGCCACCGGCTAATACGATACCTATTGCTCTCATATTTTTTCACCTGCCTTAATCAAAGTTTCTCCGCTTGCAAGAACACCATCCGGATAATCACTTATTACAGTTTCACCTGAAATTGCTGTATTCTTACCTATCCTGACATTGTCAGGAACAATGCTGTCTTCACCAATCGTAACAAGTCCAAACGAATATACATCAGGTTTCACTCTGTTTGGTATATCTTCACCAGTGCCAAGGATGCAGTTATTTCCTACCTGTGCTTTTTCAGCAATAATAGCTCTGTCAACAACAGTATTCTGGCCAATGGAAGCAGAACTCATAATAATTGAATCTTTTACCACTGCCCCTGGTGCTATGTACACACCAGAACCTATGACACAATTATGTACTTCTCCATATATCTCAGATGCCTCACCAATAATTGCTTTATCAATGATAGCTTCTTCTGCTACAAACTGAGGTGATACAAGTTCATTTTTTGTATATATCTTCCAAAATTCTTCATAGAGGTTAAATACAGGTATAAGATCTATAAGTTCCATATTAGCTTGCCAGTAAGAACAAAGAGTTCCTACATCTTTCCAGTAACCATTATATTCATAGGCGAAAATCCTCTTACCTTGTTCATGACAATATGGAATAATATGTTTGCCAAAATCACATGACGGCTGGTCTTTCAGTTTTAATAAAGCTTCCCTAAGTACTGACCATGAGAATATATATATACCCATCGAAGCAAGATTACTACGTGGATGTTCAGGCTTTTCTTCAAATTCCTGTATCTGCTTGTGTTCGTCTGTAATAACAACACCAAAACGATTTGCTTCCTCAACAGGAACTGGAATTGTAGCCAATGTAACGTCTGCTTTACTTGCCTTATGGAAATCAAGCATAACTTCATAATCCATCTTATATATATGGTCACCACCAAGTATAAGTACATATTCTGGATTATAAAGTTCCATAAAACGCATATTCTGGAATATTGCATTAGCAGTACCTGTATACCATTCACTGCTTGTACTCTTTTCATATGGCGGGAGTATAGAAACACCACCAACATTCCTGTCCAAGTCCCAAGGTATTCCAATACCTATATGTGTATTCAGACGTAACGGCTGGTACTGTGTCAGCACACCTACCGTATCAACTCCTGAGTTAATACAATTACTAAGCGGGAAATCAATAATTCTGTACTTACCTCCAAATGAGACCGCTGGCTTGGCAACATCTGCTGTAAGAATGCCTAGCCGAGAACCTTGTCCTCCTGCAAGTAACATAGCTATCATTTCTTTCTTAATCACGCTTTCACCCCCGTTGTTTATAATTTATGGAATAATACTTTTAACCATGAGCTAAATATATAAAACATCAACAAAATATATTGATGTCTATAACAAGTTTATCTATTTTCTTACAAATATAGTATAACATATCTGTGCCAAATTGTGAATAAATTTTACTATTTTTTTAAAAATTTTTTAACAATTTTATGCAACTCGACTAATTTTTGTCATATAATAATTATTTGAAACGTATTTTTCAAATTTGAATTGTATTTTCTATAACATTGGCTATAATTATAATTGAATGCATTATGATGCAAATATTAACCAGATAGGATGGTGGCACTTATGTACCAGATTAATTTAAACAGTCCATGTAAAGCATACTTTATTGGAATAGGTGGTATAAGTATGAGCGGCTTTGCAGAACTTCTCCATGAAAACGGCTTTGATGTATGTGGTTCTGATATTAAGGAAAGTAAAATCACAAAACGTCTTAGCTCATCAGGTATCCATATATTATATGGACACAACTCAGCAAATATTACTAATGATATTGATTTCATAGTATATACAGCAGCAATACACCCTGATAATCCAGAGTATGTTGCCGCTAAGGAACTAGGTATACCCATGATGGAACGTGCTGATATGGTGGGGCAAGTAATGAGAAATTATACTAATGCTATAGCAGTATCTGGAACACACGGTAAAACTACTACTACATCAATGCTGTCACATATATATCTTGCCGCACATAAAGACCCTACCATATCTGTGGGCGGAATGTTAGATGTAATTAATGGAAATATACGTATTGGTCATTCAGATAATTTTATTACTGAAGCTTGCGAATATACTAATAGTTTCTTAAAATTTCATCCAACTGCAGGAATTATATTAAATATAGATGCCGACCATCTTGATTTTTTTAAGGATATTGATGATATACGCTCTTCTTTCTTGAAGTTTGCAAAACTTATACCTGAAAACGGTGTACTTGTGATTAACAGTACTATAGAAGACCTTTTTTATATTACAGATAATGTAAAATGCAAAGTGGTAACTTTTGGTATAGATGATAACAATGGTTACTGTGCATCAAACATCTTATTTGATAATAATGGATGTGGCAGTTTTGAACTTGTAAAATATGGGAAAAATACAGGTATACGTATCTCTCTTAACGTTATTGGATACCACAATATTATCAATGCACTTGCTGCTATTGCACTAGCAGACTATTACCATATTCCATTTGAAGCTATAGTTGGTGGTCTTGCTGCATATGGTGGTACCGAAAGACGTTTCCAGCTTAAAGGTTCATTTAATGGGGTAACTGTAATTGATGACTATGCACATCATCCTACTGAAATTATAGCAACACTAAATGCAACACTTAAATATCCACACAATCATTTATGGTGTGTATTTCAGCCACATACATACAGTAGAACACGTGCTTTACTACCTGAATTTGCTAATGCACTTTCACTTGCTGAAAATGTCATACTTGCCGATATATACGCTGCAAGGGAAGCGGACCCAGGTGATATATCTTCACACACCTTACAACTTGAACTGGAAAAATCAGGTAAAAAAGTGTACTATTTTCATTCATTTGAAGAAATAGAAGAATTTTTATATAAACACTGTACAAACGGCGACCTACTTATAACTATGGGAGCTGGTGATGTAGTAAATATCGGAGAAAACTTAATTAAAAAGAAACAGGTTTAACATATGGAGGCGCTATGGACAATATATTACGATGCTCGGGGTATCTACCCACAACAACATTAATACACAATATATTTATTGAAAATTATATGCTTTCTGCTAATGGCAGTTATGTAAAAGTATACCTGTATCTTTCAAAATGCATACAGACGGGCGAAAAAGATTTATCCATTTCTACGCTTGCTGATAGAATGGATAATACAGAAAAAGATGTTTTAAGAGCGCTTCATTATTGGGAAAAACATAACCTTATACATTTGTCAAAAGATGAATCAGGAATAACAGGAATAGAGATGTTAAATCCTGAAATTCCTGTAAAATCAAATACATCTGGTATTCATGAACCAGTATCGGCAATAAAACCTGTGGAGGAAAAAACATCTGCCAGAACAAATGGCACAGAAGCAGCCTGCACAGATGAAAATACATACACAAAAACTACAAAAGAAAACACCACAGATAAAAAGAACGAATTTAAAGAAGTTATAGAGGCTAAAGAAGTTAAAGGAACAGATAAAAATACCCAAAATAACAGAGTAGTGGAAATAAAAACCACGTTGGCTCAAACTGAACGCTTGGCAAAAGATGAAGAATTTATTTGGACCTGTCGCGTAATAGAAAGTTATGTAAACAGACCATTAATATCCGGAGAAGTAGAGCTTATATCTTATCTATATGACAGCCTTGGCTTTTCCTCAGACTTGCTTTTATATCTTTATGAATATGGTATATCTCATGGCTCAACACATGTAAAATATATAGAGCGTATTGCCATTTCATGGCATAATCAAGATATTAAAAGCCCTGAAGATGCAAAACAAGTGTCTTCTGAGTATAATGCTACCTATACAGCTATCTCTAAAGCACTTGGCTTTAAAAGAACACTGTTAATAGCTGAAAAGGAACTTGTAGACCGTTGGCTTAATACATGGAATATGGACCTTGCGGTTGTACTTGAGGCATGTAACCGTACTGTACTAAAGACACAATCGCCAACTCTTGGCTATGTACAAAGTATAATTAATAATTGGCATGAAACCCATGTTCATACTCTTCAAGATGTTCAAAAAGCAGATGCGACCTACGAACAGAATAAAACCAAGACAAAAACACAACCTAAAAATAATGTAACAGTTGTACAAAAAAACACACAAAGTAAAAATAAATTTCATCAGTTCCATCAAAGGGAAGTATCACAGGAAGAACTTGACAAGCTTGAAAAAGAACTTTTGGCTCGTTAATTTATATTTTTTAGGAGGTACTTAACAATTGAAAGAAAATTATAAAAAATTATAAATAGTCTATTGATTTTTATAATATGATATGTCATAATCATGTATAGAGGTGAAAAATGAAATATTACACAATACATGAAATGACAGAAATTTTGGGAGTAACAGCACAGGCTTTAAGAAACTGGGATAAATATTGAGTATATCGCTGAATTATATGACTGTGAAATTGAAATTGTTGACACAACAG
>CANOID010000051.1 GCA_947565985.1 uncultured Lachnoclostridium sp. | reverse complement strand
AGCTTGAATGCAGTTGGTTTAATGATGCAGTTACTGCAATAAAAAATATATAAAAAAACTTTTAAATAGTTATTTTAAAAATCTCCGGCTGATTTATTATCAGTCGGAGATTAATCTTTATATCCACAAGACTAAAAAAATTACAATATAATGACATGATGCCAAGGTCAAAAGTAGATAGCAATCCGTAGCATCATGACATTAGTTTTTTAATCACTTAAATTAATAGCCATTCTTGCCACCTTTATAGCATCTTCTTTTTTATCTGCTGCTACGAGAAATCCGCTTGGATGACAAAAACGTACTGTAGGTATTCCTGTAAGTGTTATAAGTTCTTCTGGCTGTTTACCACACCATTCTTTGGGAAATGAACATACTAATGTATTATCTTCCACGCTTATAGGAACTCCTTGTACACTGTAACCACCTCTAGAAGATGGATATATCACAAATTTATAAGAACTTCCTACTACTTCACCTTTCCATGGGACAAACCTAGGAAGTATCAGTACACTTCCATCACATTCAGCCATTGCCTTGTCAACAAAGTCACGTGCTTTGACTATACCTGCTACTGATTTAAAATGGTTATCAAGTATTTGTTTTGCAAAATCTACAGCTTTCCAGAAATATTTATCATATAACTTATCTTCATCCCACCCCGGATTAAACTCATCTATAATACTAGCAAGAATGTTTTCCTTACCTGTATTGTCAGATTCATCCAAAGGCTGTATAAACTTTGCATCAAACTTTGCTGCCTCTTCTTCACCAACATATCCTGCACCAAATTCACGCCATATAAGTCCAAATGCAGCATATGGACAACCATTATTACGATACTCTTTATCTGCCTGATGGTGGTCAAACTTTCCCCTTCCAATATCATATACAATACCATCAAAGTCTTTTGGAACTTCAAAACCCCTTTCAATCTCAATATCTGGATTAAGCAGTCTTAAAAAAGCCGTTGCAAATACATCATCGGAATGAAATTTGCTTCCATGTGTAAATCCGCGTACAGGTATATCCATAATATCCTTGCCTTTCTTAAACTATATATATTATAATCTTATGCCTATTTGATATTACATAGCCTCAAAGTTCTGCCTTATTGCCTTAATAAAGTCTTGACTGTTTAAAATAGTTACATTATCAAGGGTTGTCATAAGCGATAAATCCTTTGTCATCTTTCCAGACTCAATTGTTCCCAGTGTTGCTTTTTCAAGCTTGTCTGCAAACTCCATAAGTTCTGGCAGATTGTCAATTTCCCCACGCTTACGCAAAGCACCTGTCCATGCAAATATTGTAGCCACAGAATTAGTAGAAGTTTCTTCACCTGCTAAGTGTTTATAATAATGCCTTTGTACAGTGCCATGTGCAGCTTCGTATTCATATACACCATCTGGTGATACAAGGACTGATGTCATCATTGCAAGTGAGCCACACGCAGAAGAAACCATATCACTCATAACATCGCCATCATAATTTTTGCACGCCCATATTATTCCTCCCTTAGACCTCATAATACGTGCTACTGCATCATCAATAAGGGTGTAGAAATATTCTATTCCTGCTTCTTCAAATTTATCTTTAAACTCACTGTCATATATTTCCTGAAAAATATCTTTGAAATTGTGGTCATAAACTTTTGAGATTGTGTCCTTAGTTGCAAACCATAAATCTTGTTTAGTATCAAGTGCATAGGCAAAACATGACTTTGCAAAGCTGGTAATAGATTTGTCAGTATTATGTATGCCTTGTATTATACCGCTTCCTGTAAATTCATGTATAGTCTTTCGTATTTTTTGCCCATCATCTCCTGTAAATACAAGTTCTGCTTTACCAGCACATGGAATTTTAATCTCTGTATTCTTATATACATCGCCATATGCGTGTCTTGCAAGCGTAATTGGTTTTTCCCAGTTCTTAACGCATGGCTCAATACCTTTTACTTTAATAGGAGTGCGAAAAACTGTGCCATCTAGGGCAGCTCTTATAGTGCCATTAGGTGATTTCCACATCTCCTTTAAGTCATACTCATCCATCCTCGCAGCATTAGGAGTAATAGTAGCACATTTTACTGCAACACCGTATTTTTTCGTTGCCTCTGCTGAATCAAGCGTAACCTTGTCATCAGTTTCATTGCGATATTTAAGCCCAAGGTCATAGTACTCAGTCTTTAAATCAATGAAAGGAAGAAGCAGTTCATCCTTAATCATCTTCCAAAGAATACGCGTCATTTCATCCCCATCCATCTCAACTAGCGGGGTGGTCATTTTAATTTTATTCATTAATATGTTCCTCCATTTCATTTAATTTAATATGCTTTCCTATTGTACCACGAAAATAAAATAAAATAAAGTACAATATTGCTATTGACTTATTTAAGAACATACGATACAATTTATACAGTATAACATCTCTTTTAGTATGTATAGTTTTACCAGCCCATGTTTAACGTTATATCCATGTCTTTACATTTTGATAGGAGGTAAAACTATGGATAAAAAACATACTATAAAGTATATCTTATGGCAAGTCACATTTTTATTATTATTCACAGTATTCACCAATTTTATAGCAGTATCCCATGCTTCTGCTAAAATTGTTCCTATGATTTTTCTTTCCGAATATCAGAAAGAAATGAATATAGGAGAACAAGACTATTTGTTTGCATATTCATCAGATGGCAGAACACCTAAATTTAGCAGCTCCGACCGTAAAATTGCCACTGTTGACCAATATGGCAAAATCACGGCTAAAAAAGCGGGCAAATGTACTATTACTGTAAAAGCATTTACCACAGAAGTATATTGTTATCTGGAAGTGTTAAAAACACAGATTAAACTTGATAAAAGTTCTGTATCCATTGAAAATAATGAAACCATTCAGTTAGTCACAGAAACTTCTAATAATTCCATACCAACATTTAGAAGTAATAAAAAAAGCGTTGCCATAGTTGACAGTGAAGGCAATATAACAGGCTGCAAACCAGGAAGTGCAATAATCACAGTAAAAGCTGATGGCTCAGAAAAAAATTGCACGGTTACAGTAAAACAGCCTGTTATTAAACTTAACAGGCTTTATAAAAGTCTTTACAGATGCCAAAGATTTCAACTAAATGCAACTGTCTCCTCAGGCATTATGCCTATCTGGACATCAAGTAAAAAAAGTGTTGCCACAGTTGACGAAACTGGCAAAGTCACAGCAATAAAACATGGAACAGCTATTATTACAGCCAAAGTTGATGGCATAAGCAAAAAATGTGAAATTGTTGTTAAGCCACCCGAAATAAAGCTAGAACAAAGCTCAATAACACTACAAGCTGGAGATAAAATGAAAATAGGCATGACAATATCCTCTGGCAATGCGCCTGTCTGGACTTCAAGTAAAGAGGATGTCGTAGCAGTTGACCAGCTTGGCAATGTATATGCTCTCGAAACAGGCACTTCTACAATAACAGTAAGTGAAGACGGAACGAAAGCTAAGTGTAAAGTTTATGTAATCACCGATTAAACTAAATATTTCTATATATCATATATAAGTCTACAATGGATTTAATAAAACATATGGTTTACGCTAAAAGAGATGTTATTATAACTCTAAAAATGCTTTTTTTATTGAAACAAAGAACTAGTTTTATAAAGCTCACAAATCTTCTTTTTATCTTTCTTGCCGCTTTCATTATAGAACATCTTATCTAGTACAATTATTTTCGAGGGCATTTCATAGTGGGCAACAGACTTTCTTAATTGATGCAATATATTATTCTTATCCTTAAAACTTTGGCAAACATCAACAAAGGCTACAAGTATTCCCTTTCCATCTTCTTCTGTAAAGATTACGACTGCCTCATGTATTTCTTCAAACTTTTCAAGTTCATTCTCAATACGTGTCAATGAAACTTTTCGTCCATGTATATTAACTGTATCATCACTTCTTCCATCAAAATACAGATTACCTTCACTATCCATATGTCCATTGTCTGGAAGAGCATAAGGGCATTTTATGCCTTCAGCATGAAAGTTGCTTTTTGCATATATCCTGCCGTCATGTATAAAAACTTCTACTTCTGGAAATGGTTTTCCTATAAGATTTTTCTTTGAACACATATCTTTATCCTTCACATATGTAATATAACTCAGTTCACTTGAACCATAGTAAAGTATTATATCAGCGTTAGGAAATATTTTTTTAAGCTTTTTTGCATCTTCACCGCCAAGACTCTGTGAACCTGTCAAAACAGATTTTATATTATAATATGGTTTTTTAATAATATTTGGCAAAAGCTTAAGTTTAGACGGAATTAGATATATTGTATTTATATTTTCTTTTTCTATAATATAAGCCCATCTTTTAGGATTAAATTTATTTTCTGCAACAACTACTCCTCCAGCATAAAACTGTGCCATATAAAGATTCATATTGCCAGTAAATGCAAGGCTGCCCTGTACAAATAAAATACTTTTTTCATCTATTCCAAATATCTTATTTTGCACTGGAAAAAAATCTGCCCAGCTTTTATATGTCCTATACAAAATTTTTGGCATACCTGTTGTACCTGAAGTCATAACTGCCATACAGACATTTTTTGGCACATTTTTAATATCTATATCTGGAAGTACCTTTATGTCAGATGGCACAATTACAGGAATTATTCCTGTGGCATTGCAAGCAAGAAATAATATAAGCTGGTTTAATACACTTTTTTCTTGTATTATATATACTGCTCTTTTACTTGTTATTTCTACTGACATCTTTTCTGCCAGTGCTACAAGTTTTCCATATGTATACACAGTGCCATCCTCTATAAGTGCAATTCTGTCAGGACTAATAGATTTTACTAATTCAAAATAATTATCCATTATATTAAATCTCCATCCCTGTTTTTTTTATAAGAACCGCCGTTCCAATACCACCTGCTGCCGCTATGCTACACACAGCGTATTTGCATATGTCATTGTTTTCACATATAATACTAGTATTTTCAAGTGCTTTAAGTGCGTGAAGCACTATAATACCACCAGAAGCACCATATGGATGCCCATAAGCTAACGCTCCACCAAAGATATTGTACCTATCTATAACATCAGGATATTTTCTTGCGAAAAGTTCATCTATAACTGCAAAAGCCTCATTACATTCATAAACTGATACATCTCGGTAATTCAAGTTGTTCTTTATAAGAAGTTTGTCCACTGCTGCTATTGCTGAACATGGGCTTTTATCTGGGTCTACTCCTATTTCTGCCACGTCTATAATTTCTGCTATAGGAGTCATCCTATGCTTTTTTAGATACCTTTTAGAACATATAATAATAAATGCTGCTCCATCATTAGTTAAACACGCATTGGCAGCAGTAATTACACTTCCTCCATTTAATACACATGGCAGTCTGTCTAAAAGTCTCTGATTCATGCGGTCACGGATTCCTTCATCTTTATCACATCTATCTGCAACTGTTACAATTATATCTCTTAATACCCCTTTTTCTCTTGCTTCTTTTGCAAGCCTGTGACTTCGCAAAACCCACTTATCAAGCATAGTTCTTGTAATACCCTCTGTAACTGCCGTCCCTTCAGCACCCTCAAGCATAGCAGTTTGTCTGTGATTGTTAGGGGAAAATTTTGCCGTCTTATACCATGAAGATTCCCCGCCATATAATTTAAAATCAGGATGATTTTTGTTGTAACCACGCCTTGGCGCTGTTGAACTGCTCTCAAAACCTCCTGCAATAATACAGTCTGAATATCCACTTTGTATCTTAGCAGCAGCCACGGCGATACTCTCCAGTCCAGAGCCACACTGTAAATCTATAGTAAAAGCTGGGATATTTTTTGGAAGTCCTGCTTCAAGTGCCATAAGTCTTGTAATATTACCACCAGCTCCTGTTGCATTGCCCGCAATAATCATGTTAACATCTAAACAGCTATATTTGTGTAACACACTTTTAATGACTTTTGCACCAAGAGTTTCTGCTGGGATATGTCGATACATACTATTCTCAATTCCGATATAACTTCTAGCTCCTCCTACTATATACGCTCTCTCCATATACTATTCCTCTTTCACTAAGAATTAATTGAAACTCACAATCATTTATTTGAAATACATCTATAACTTCATTTGCAAATGCCGGATTTTTAAAAACTATTGTATATTTACCTATTCCTAAAAACAGTTTTTTAATAATATCCCACAACACTAAAAAACCCGGAACTACAGGCATATCCGTCTGATGAATATAGTTATAGTCCCCCAAATCATAAACAAACTGCCTTATATCTTCTTTAGTATATTTTAATGTAAATAAATAACTGCAATTATTTCTGGCATTTGCAGAATTACAAGTATGACATGGTTTAGGCTTGACAAGATATGCAACAAGCGTATACTCCATATCATTATCAATAATTTTTGATATAATAGTACAATAGTTTCTTTGTTGTTTTAGAATTTTAATGTTGTTTGTTTCTATATTTATATCTTTATTTAATATATTAAATTCTGCCTTGGCTATCATCCAGCCATCGAAACCTTTAATTGCTGAAAAATTTGTCACTAATTTTTTGTAAATATTTTCCATATATAATCCTACCTATTAATACTAGACTGTTATAAATATAATACTATAGCAAAAATATGTCAACCTGTTATAATTTTAGGTTGACATACACAAAAGACTACTATATAATATCGTTGTACTTAAAACAATATAATGATGCCATGGTCAAAAGTAGATAGCAATGTATGTTTACATGCAAGTTGCTATCTACTAGCTTGACTCGCCAAACACCGACAAGAAGCAGATTTGCTTGCAAATATGCGGGATTGGAGGTGTTGGCAGGATTGCGGAAATTGCAGGGCAATGTAGCAATCCGTAGCATCAGTTGGGGGCAAAATACTTTTTGACCCCAACATCATATAATATTCAAAATGGAGGTAGCGATTAAAATGGAAACACACACCAATAAACCAATCAGCCAGTTATCTACCAGATACCTTGTAATTATGGCAATGTTTACAGCAGTATTATGTGCATCATCATACATAAGCATTCCATTGCCAAATGGCTCACATATTACTGCATTCAACTTTATTGTTACAATTATTGTTCTTACATTTCCAGTTAAACAAGCACTTACTATAATTCTGGCATGGCTGCTACTTGGTGTTACTGGAGTTCCTGTTCTTGTTGGTGGCAATGCAGGAATTGGCTATATATTAGGTCCATATGGAGGATACAGCATTGCATTTGTTCTTATTGCAATCTTTATACCACTGTTGTGCTCTAAGAAATACAACCTGCTTTATTTCTCAGCAGTCGCCATATTATCTGCTGTAATTGTTAATTTAACAGGAACTCTGTGGATTATGGCTGTTTCTAAAGTATCTTTTAAAGCTGCATTTGTTATAGGATTTATTCCGTTTATTGCACTTGATGCCATTAAAGCAATTATAGCAGCACAACTTGTACCAAAAATGCATAATATCATAAATAGCACAAGCCGCTAATGCAGACTTGTGCATATCCTTGGTCTATCGACTTACTGATATATCAAATACAGCTTCTTCAACAGCCTTCACACATTCATTGGTGTTTTTTTCAATGTCATTTTTCCAAAATCTTAACACAGTCCACCCTTTAAACATAAGCTGTTTGTTAATTTCTTCATCACGTTCCATATTTTTAGTTATCTTTTTAATCCAGTAATCACCATTTTTATCCTTCTCAAGCCTCAATTTAAGTCTATCCCAGTCCTTGCCATGAAAAAACTCTCCATCACAGAATATTGCAATCTTATACTTTGTCAAGACTATATCTGGAGACCCCGGCAAAGCTGTGTAATTCTTTCTATAGTGATAGCCCTTGTCCCATAGTGCTTTACGAAATATCATCAATGTATATCATCCCCAGTTCTGTAAACGACGATTAATATCATTTATTATAAAGACAACTTTTTGAAACGTCAAGCTTTAATTATCCCTGAAAATTTTTAGAAGCTAGTCTATCTACAAGTTGACTCATCTGCTCTTTATATCCTGCAAGCTTTCTTTCTGTAGCAAGAGCTCTTTCATAGTCCTTTGTACTCATCTTAGTGTCATTATTATTAATACTATTTGTTGTGGTATGGTATATCTGCCTATTATCATTATTATTACTGTGGTTATCCATTATAATCCCCCTTATTTTCCGATATTTGTTTGGCATAAATATTATAACCATACGCTTAATTATAATACAGGTAAACTTTGTAATTATAATATATTTATTACAATTTTTTGCCTTGAATACTAGACATTTCTTTTGCAAACAATAAATTCATAAGAAACTCTAAAAATTGATTATGCACAAAAACAACGCAGAAATGAGGTTTTTTATGAACACTCGCTCTTTGCTTAAAACACTTACTATACTTACATTGATAACAGCCGTTGTATGCCTTTCGCTAAAATTTATTCTTCCACTTGTATTTCCATTTATAGTAGCATATTTATTCTTAAGAATGTTATTACCTTCCATTAATTTTTTAAAGAATAAATGTGGACTGCCTGTATGGTTTTCATATGGAAGTGTACTCACAGGATTTTTTGTATCAGCTTCTGGTGCATTTTCACTAATTATATGGCTTATATGCAGACAACTACAACTTTTAATAAATAATTTTCCTATATACTACCAGCTTTACAGCAGTCTTTTCTATAACTGTTTTAAAAAATGCTGTCATTGCATTGATTATTATTTTAGTATGCAGGATGGCACTACACTAAATTTTGCTAGTGAAAAAATCTCACTTTTACAGTCTGGATATGTTGATAAGCTTGTAAACAATGCAGGGCAAATATTTTCGGGTTGTATCAACGTATTTGTACAAGTTGTTGCTCTTATATTTATAATACTTATCAGTATGATTGTATTATGCAAGGATATAGAACATATCCATAGCTCATATACCCACAATAAATTTTATCCATATATACATAAGATAATGCACACATTAAAAGAAACTGGGCTTGGATATCTTAAATCACAAGGAATAATAATATGTACAAACTGGTTTATATGCAGTGCTGCATTTATGTTAATTAAAAACCCATATTTTATTCTTATTGGACTTTTAATTTCGCTTATTGATGCACTTCCTATACTCGGAAGTGGAATAATTTTATGTCCAATTGGCATATACTATATTTTTCATGGTAATTTTGGCTATGCTGCAATTTTATTTATTGCATATATTATAACTATATTTGTACGTGAAATTCTCGAAGCCAAGCTACTTGGAAACAATATGAATATACTTCCGTTTTTTATGCTGACTACGATATATATAGGACTTAAAATATTTGGTATAAGTGGAATAGTCCTTGGTCCATTTGCAGTAGTTATAATACGTACAGTGTATGAAACATTTGCGGATGTATATTAAAGTCACACACTTGTATATCAAAGTATATAGTGGTAAAATAAAAAGACAAATAAATTTTATAGGAGTGTGGCAGAGTGGATAGAAAAGAACGTTTAATTAAGAAAAAGAAAAGAATTATATTGAAGAAACTTGCAGCTATATTTATTTGCATTACTATGGCAATAAATACAGGTGCAGTATATACTAAGGCATCCGCAATACCTGTTAGTAGCCATAAACAATTTATAAATAAAATATACAAGATGGCATTAAAAAGAAAAGGTTCTAGTGTATTTTATTGTAGTGGAAATGGCAGTGAAATATTTGATGGAAACTTAAATAATTTACTCCAAGAGGTTTGTGCCATTGATAAAAATACTTCAGATGATGCTGATTATTTGGCGAACAGTGTAGCATCCATGAATGTAAGAACACGGCAAGAATATATAGGAAACCATATACGGCGTACAGAATTTACTGTTCAGATACAGTATAGGGAAACCGCACAACAGCTTGCAGCAGTTAATTCTGGGGTAAAAGAAGTTCTAACCGCTTTAAAAATCAATGGAAAAACAGACTATCAAAAAGTTAAATTAATTCATGACTATATCATAAATAACACGAAATATCAATCCGCACCTAACTGCTATACTGCATATGGAGCATTGATAGATGGGATGGCAGTTTGTCAGGGATATGCACAGCTCACATACAAAATGCTTATGGAAGCAGGAGTAAAGTGTTATGTAATTACTGGAAAGGCCAATAATGGCAGACAGACACAAAATCATGCATGGAATATGGTCAGAGTTGGAAATAAATGGTATTATCTTGACACAACATGGGACGACCCAACAGGCAGTGGAGATATTTTGCGATATGATTATTTTCTCGTAGGGAAAAGCCAGTTTGAGCAAAACCATGCCGCATCGACAGAATTTGCAAATAAGATAAAAAAAATAAGCAAACAAAATCACAAAAAATGGGCACAACTTCAACAGTAAATTATCAAAGTCAAAGAAAAAAACTTATGGACTTTTTTTATCGAAATGACTATAAAACTGAAGATGAAATAATTGTAAGTTTATGCAACCAATAAAAGAACCGCCAACTATATTGGTGGTTCTAAATTAAAAATTTTTAGTTAAAATACACTAGTTCTTCACTTGGTTTTTCTGCTGGAATTATCTTTTCCGCATAAAATATAGGTCCTTCTTCGCCATATTCATCCATATATTTATATTCCATCCTAGCAATAACTGTCACATACTGCTTATTTTTATACTTGCTCCAATTGTCTGCTTTACACAAAAATCCCATATACTGTACATCGTCTGCACAACACGTCATGACAAATCTTCCAAATATTGCAAATCCTTTGGGAAGTCCTGATGGCTTTTGTATCATTCCTGTAACTTTTAATGTCTTTCCGTCATAATTTTCTTGATTTTCAGACATATCTATATACCAAAGTCCAAAGTCATCATTAGATATATCTATCACTTCAGCATTGATATCAAATGGCAGTTCTTCTTTCATATCATAAAATGCGTCATCTTCTGATTCATATACAATCTGTGCACTTGGGTTCACCGCTTTTATGCTGCCTCTTATTGCCAGTTTACTAGTTTCAAGAGTGCATCTGTTTACTATAACCATCTGTGCCATTTTGAAATGTTCCACCATGATAGATGGCATATTTTTCATATATAGTAAAAATGTTTCATCATTGGCAACATCTAATGTTTGGAATATTATCTCGCTATCAAAGCATATCTCTTTCAATTCATCACAAAATTCTGATATAAGTGCTGTAGACCACATACCATTATACTCTATAATTATTCTGTCAGGTCTATGCTTTACTAAAAACTTTTTTATAACTTTACCATTAAACGAATCTTCATCCTCAATATATTCACAAACTGCTTTTCCTTTATCAAGAATTTCTTGCGTGTACTCTTCTTCTCCTTCTTCGCATACAAGTATAAGTGTTTTTACTCCATCATCGTACATATCATCTGTTATAAGGTCACAAATCAGGCTTGTCTTCCCTGCCTCTAAAAACCCCATAATGACATATACCATCATTTCTTTTTTCTTCTTTCTAAACATAACATATCTCCCTTTGTTATGGCTGTAGACTATGCCACGTGAAATAGCTCTTTTATAGCTTCTTCATTTAACTTTGAGCCTATTACGCACACTCTGCCTGTAAAATCAGCGACCCCTCTTCTAAGCTCGGTTTCCTCTGGTACAAGGTCAAAGTGAAACCACTCACCTTTATCTGGTGCTACTATTCCTTTTGCACGTAACACTTCACCATAACTTGTGTCTGTAGAAAGTTTATTAAGAATATCATGCAACTCTTCTTCTGTAAATTTATGTGCAGTCTCTATGCCACAGCTTGTAAATACTTCATCTGCATGATGATGATGGTGATGATGTTCATGGTGATGATGCTCTTCTTCATGTTCGTGATGGTGATGATGTTCTTCATGCTCATGTTCATGGCAATGGCACTCTTCTCCATCTTCGTGATGGTGGTGATGATGTTCATGTTCCTCGACCAGTTCTTTCTCAAGTGAATTGACCTTTTCCATTGCTTCTAAAATCTTCTTGCCATCTATATCATCCCATGGCGTAGTAATCACTGAGGCTTCACTATTTTTTTCATGTATAAGTTTTAGACAAGTTTCAAGTTTTTCTTCTGATATCTTCTGTGTCCTACTGAGTACAATAGTTCCTGCATATTCAACTTGGTTGTTATAAAATTCACCATAATTTTTCATATACATCTTACATTTTGACGCATCTACAACAACAGCAGTACTATTTATCTCAACAACATTTCCTGTATTTTTAACTGCTTTCACTACATCTGAAAGCTTTCCTACACCTGAAGGTTCTATAATAACCCTGTCAGGTGCATATTTTTCCAGAACTTCTTTTAAAGCTTCACTAAAATCACCAACAAGTGAGCAGCATATACAACCAGAATTCATCTCTGTAATCTGTATACCAGACTCTTTTAAAAAACCTCCATCAATCCCTATCTCGCCAAATTCATTTTCAATGATAACGAGTTTTTGACCCTGAAATGCTTCTGCTATAAGTTTTTTGATTAAAGTTGTTTTTCCTGCTCCAAGAAATCCTGAAATAATGTCAATTTTTGCCATTTGTATCTACTTCCTTTCTAATAAGATATTATTATATTTGTTATATTATAAAATCTGTTTTTGTTGCCTCATACATAGCTATGCTTGCTGCTATAGGCAGATTAAGACTGTCAATTCCTGCCGAGTGTGGAATAACTACAGATGTCCCTATTGATAGAAATTCTGCTGGAAGCCCTCTTGCTTCATTGCCAAATATAAGTGAAAACTTTTTACATGGTTTTAAATCATGTAAGCTAATTTTTGCGTCAAGCATAAAAGGATAAAGTTCCCTGTTGCCGTATTTTACACGATATTCATTAAAGTTGTCAAAGTATTCATATTTTGATGAAAATACTGCTCCCATCGATGCTCTTATAACTTTTGGATTAAATATATCAGCAGCTTCACGGATTATAGCTATCTGATTTAGTCCAAATCCTAATGCACTTCTTAAAATTGTACCCATATTGCCAAAATCTGATGGATTGACAAGTACTATATGGGACTTTCTGTCATCAAGTCCACTATCAAATTTTCTAAACTCACCTATTACATAACAATTTTCCTTCTTTGATAATACATTAAATATTTTATCTGTATAAGTTATATTAATTTCAGCACTTTCGCACATGGATTTAAGTTTATCTAATGTATCACCTTTTTTCATTGCAGAATGCACATATACATGGTTTACATACTCCACTTTAGATAAAAGCATTTCAAAAGTAACTGTAATTCCAAGTGCATATGAGACATTGTCTTCTTTATGATATCTTTTATATGATGCCATCTTATATCTCCATATTTTTAGTTTTTGCTGTTCACATATGGGAAAAAGAGAGGGTATAAAACCTCTCTCTTTAGTAATAAATTTTGTTATACATCAAAAAATATATTCACAGAAAAACTACCAATTTCCGAAAAAAATGGTATACTTAACATTTCTCTGTCGTCATCCTGATACTGCTCACCAGTACAATATACAGGCGGTGTAATATATACAATATTGTTGTTATTATTTGCACATATTGTAACAGCATTGCCAGCCATTATATTGCCCAGCTCGCAAAAAGCACTTTGTCCTAGTTCATCTATCATACCATCCATTTTTTTAACCATATTTGAAATAATTCCAAGTGCTGTATCATGACTTATATTTAACACTAATCCTCCTGTAAGACCTGAAAAAAAATCTATACGAACTATTGAGCTATCTGGCAGATACCCATTCTTTTTAGATATTGGCTCTCCAGCTTTAAAATTAATCATACATGTTGCTTCCATAATTCTGCATATTGACATAATAAATAAATTCACATATTCTGCTTCCACTACATCACCTACCTATTATTTATCGGTCGCATCTTATGTGTATATAATAACATATTAAACATATGATAGCAAGCATTTTATATATATTTACTTGATAATTATACTATTCATCTCACAATCATTACATTTCAAATGTTTCCCAGAATTTTTGACTTATTTTTACATCACAGTCTTTGAGCCATTCTGCATATTTTTCCTTAAACATATTAATTTGACGTTCTTCTATAATCTCTTCTTTTCGCTTATATGTTGCATCCTCATTATTATTATCTATACAGTAAATAATAAAATATCCTTGTGTACCATCAGTAGTTTTACTAGTTATAACTTTACTTATCTTGCCTTTTTTAAGTTTTAACGCCTCTGCAGTGACCGAACGCCCAAGTAAGTCATTATTTTTACCTATTGTAGCACTTACACTTTCTGCATCTGTATTTTCTTCTGCAAATGCGAGAAAATCCTTTGATTTTTTTGCTTTCTTTAAAAGATTGGCAGCTCTTTTTGCAGCTTCTTTTTTAGCTCTTGCATTCATGGATATATTAGTGCCATTCCTGTCTTTTCCATTTGTAATAACCGCTATATACTGAATGTCAATCTGTCGTGCTTCATCATCTGTTACAACAGTATCTGCATCATCAGTAGCCACATAGAACATTTTTTCTGCAAGAATATTATCTTCATATAAAGTTGTCATATTTTGAACACTTAAACAGTAATTTTTTTTATCTTCTGCACTTGCACTGCCTACTATATCTTCTGCACTGCGAACAGCCTCGTTTTTTTCATCTGAATCCAGTGCTATCTTCATCTTATCGGCTGTTTTTCTTATAACTTTAAGTTGTGTAACAAGACTTGCAATTTCCTGCCGTGCCTCATTGCCTATAGTATCATTATCTCCCAGTTTATACTGCCACAATTCTTTGCCAAAGTTGTCTTCATACTGGCATTTTAACAGATAGCAGTAATTACGCACTTCACTGTACTTAACCCCTGTATCTCCAACTTTTATTACTACAGATGTGTCCTGCATATCGCCTTTTTCAAGCTTTGTCTTTTTTGTTGATATTCTATCTTTGCTGCATCCTGACAGTACAGCAGATACAATAAGCAGTATAGATAAAATGCCCACTGCAATTTTATTTTTCCTCATACAAGCCTCCAATATTTTTTATTACTCCTTCAACAATATGAAAAATATCGTCTGCTGTCAAGAGTTTCTTTTTTTTCAGTCCACTTTTTGTCGTTGACGCATAATGACGCGTCACTGGTTTTTTTTCATCTTCTTTACATATGGCATAATTAAAATATGGTTCATCCTCCTGTACGTATTTAAGCTTTCCATTATATTTTTCTAACATTGACATAATGCCATTTGTATTTAGTGTAGATTTCTTATAAAGATAAAACCTTATTCCATCCGATTTTTGTACTATTTGTGATATATACGCCTTGTGTGCATCTGATTTTAATAGTGCTATTTTTAAAAGATTTCCTGTGGCAGCAGGAATATTGCCAAATCTGTCTATAAGTTCATCCTGCAAGTCTAAATATTCTTCATTCGTTTCAATAGATGCAATTCGCTTATACATATCAAGTTTTTGAAATTCACTCTTAATATAAGTATTGGATATAAATGCATTTACTGCAAGGTCAATAGATGTTTCAAATTCCTCATCATCCTTTTTTTCTCCTTTAAGCGTACGCACAGCATCATTTAACATTTTACAATAAAGGTCATATCCTACTGCCTCCATATGACCAGACTGAGCCGCACCTAAAAGATTTCCCGCACCCCTTATTTCAAGGTCTCGCATTGCAACTCTTATACCTGAACCTAAATCGGTAAACTCTTTAATTGCAGCAAGTCTTTTTTCTGCGATTTCTTTAAGCATTTTATCACGCTTATACATAAGAAATGCATAAGCTACACGGTTAGAACGCCCGACCCTGCCCCGAAGCTGATACAACTGCGACAATCCCATTTGGTCTGCATTATCTATAATTATTGTATTTACATTTGAAATGTCAAGACCTGTTTCTATAATTGTAGTTGAAACAAGTACATCTATTTCTCCATTGATAAATGAGAGCATTATATTTTCAAGCTGTCTCTCAGCCATCTGTCCATGTGCAAATGCTACCGATGCGTCAGGCACAAGTTTTGAAACTTCTGATGCCACTTCGTCAATATGCTGTACCCTATTATATACATAAAATACCTGTCCTCCTCTTGAAAGTTCCCTGTTGATTGCTTCTCTTATTATCTCGCTATTGTGTTCCATTACAAATGTCTGTATCGGAAGCCTGTCAACTGGTGGTTCTTCAAGTACGCTCATATCTCTTATACCAACAAGGCTCATATGAAGAGTTCTTGGAATAGGTGTAGCACTTAATGTAAGCACATCTATATCACCTTTCATCTGTTTGATTTTTTCTTTGTGTGTAACTCCGAACCGCTGTTCTTCATCGACAACGAGAAGTCCCAGATTTTTAAATATAACATCTTTTGATAAAAGCCTGTGTGTCCCCACTACAATATCAGCCAGTCCTTTCTTAAGTGAAGTTATAGCCTTTTTTTGTTGTGCAGGAGTGCGAAATCTTGAAAGCATCTCAACATTTACAGGAAAATCTCCCAGACGTTCTTTCAGTGTATTATAATGCTGTTGTGCAAGTATAGTTGTAGGTACAAGGAACGCGACCTGCTTTCCATCACTTACAGCTTTAAATGCTGCCCTTATGGCAATCTCAGTTTTGCCATAGCCGACATCACCACATATAAGTCTGTCCATTACCTTATTACTTTCCATATCCTTCTTTGTTGCAATTATTGCGTCAAGCTGGTCTTGTGTTTCATCAAATGGAAATAAATCTTCAAATTCTTTTTGCCATACTGTATCAGGGCTAAATTTAAATCCTTGTCTTTGCTGCCGCTCTGCATAAAGCATCACAAGTTCTTTTGCAATATCTTTTACAGCACTTTTTACTTTTGATTTTGTCTTCTTCCAATCTGTAGAATTAAGTTTGTTTAATTTTGGAGTCTTTGCTACATCTTGGCTTGCATATTTTTGCAAAACATCAAGACCAGAAACAGGTACATAAAGATTACCACCATCACCATACTCAATTTTAATAAAGTCTTTTGTAATATTATCCACACGCAGTTTATCTATACCTCTGTAAATTCCAAGCCCATGATTTTCATGTACTACATAGTCGCCAATATTTAATTCATTAAAACTCTGTATTGATTTGCCATCATAATTTTTGTGTTTTTTACGCTTCTTCTGTTTTGCACCGAATATATCACCTTCCGTAACCACCACAAATTTCTGTTGTATATATGCAAATCCTCTGTGAAGCTGACCATAAGATACCATAACCTGACCTGGTTCAAGTACTATGTCTAATTTTTCCCTATAAAATGCAGGTATTTCATATTCATTTATATCCTTACTTAGACGTTCTGCACGTATACGTGAGCTTGAAAGTATAAGCACACGGCATCCGTCCTTACACCATTTTTTTATATCATCAATAAGAAGCTCAAAGTGTTTATTGTATGAGCCAGTCGCCTGCACCGACACATTGAATTGTTCTTTTACGTTAGTGCCCTTTGGCAAAATATCTAGCGTAGTTATATAAATACACTTTTTTTTAGTAAGCACTGCATAAGCTGACATGGCTGAGTACAATATATCAATCTGTCCAGGTAGTATATCGCCTTTTTCAAGTCTGCTCTCCATACTGTCTCTAAATTCTGTTTCCACAGTTTCCATTTTTTCAATGCAGCGTGCCAGTTCATCTATAAAAAATACTGTTTTTTCACTGTCAAAATAGTCAAAAAAAGACTCTGCCTGTATCCCAAAATACCTAATAAAACTTTCCATACCAATTCGTCCATGGTACATTTCAAGTGTTTCCCTTATTTCACCAATCCTGTCTTTTAGTCTGTTTATCGCTGTAAGATTTTTTGCATCCCTAAGTCTTCCCACAGTATCAATATAATCTTTTTCAATATTTCCCATACCAGCATTAAGCTCTTCATCTGATAACATAATCTCTGAGGCTGGAAATATTTCAACAACACCTGTCTTTTCAATTGAACGCTGGCTTTCAGCATCAAAAGAACGTATAGTGTCGACTTCAGTATCCCACAACTCGATGCGAAATGGACATTCTTCTGTCACAGGAAAAATATCTATAATTCCACCTCTTATAGAAAATTCACCGGGAGACTGCACTTGATACTGACGCTCATATCCTATAGATACAAGGTGAGCTGCCAGTTCATCTATATCAACTATATCTTCCTCTCTTATTACCCTTACAGCCTTTGTAAATGTATTTAATGACGCTACTAGTTCCATTCCTGCATCCATTGTTGTAACTACTGTTCCGCTATCTTTTTTAATAAGTGCCTTTATAACTTTTAGCCTTTCAATACTTATTGCACTTCCGTGGATATCTGCACTATAAAAAATCACATCTTTTGACGGATAATAAAGTACATTTCTGTCAAA
>CANOID010000050.1 GCA_947565985.1 uncultured Lachnoclostridium sp. | reverse complement strand
GTCTTGTTACGAAAACCAGTTGACAAACCTAGATGTAAGCAATAATACGGCTTTGGAATTCTTGGAGTGTTATGACAATCAGTTGACAAGCCTAGACTTGAATACAGCTTTGACATCCTTGTATTGTTCCAACAACCAGTTGACAAACCTAGATGTAAGCAATAATACGGCTTTGACGTCCTTGTATTGTTCCAACAACCAGTTGACAAGCCTAGATGTAAGCAAGAATACAGCTTTGGAATTCTTGGAGTGTTATGACAATCAATTGACAAGCCTAGACTTGAATACAGCTTTGACATCCTTGTCTTGTTACGAAAACCAGTTGACAAACCTAGATGTAAGCAATAATACGGCTTTGACATCCTTGGAGTGTTCCAACAACCAACTGACAAGCCTAGATATAAGCAAGAATACGGCTTTGGAATACTTGTCTTGTTACGGCAACCAGTTGATAGAACTAAAGTTGCATAGTCAGACATATGATAAATTGTTATTAGATAAAAGCAATTTACATTATTTAGCGACTATATCTGATTTACATAATGTAACATTAGTAAATAATATAATTAAAGTAACTGATATTACAAAACCAGCTACATATAAAGTCAATGGTAAAGACTTTACTATTATTTATTCTGATACAATAGTTATACTACCAACAATTCCACCATCTGTAGTACCAACAGTTGCACCAACTACTTCACCAGATGTGGCACCAACAGTTATACCAACCACTTCACCAGATGTTACACCAACAGTTGCACCAACCACTTCACCAGATGTTACACCAACAGTTGCACCAATAATTTTAGGTGGTGGTACATCAATAGTATATACACCAGCACCAGAACTAACAGCTACACCGACTGTTGCACCAACCAATGCACCAGTACCTACATCAACTATTGTTCCAACTGCTGTACCTACAAGTACACCAGTACCAGTAGTTACACCAACTATTGAACCTACTGCTACATCAGAACCATCAGAACCAACAGTTACACCATCTGTCAAGAACAAGGTTATAAAAGTAAAAGCAGTAACAAAAAAAGTAATAATTAAGAAGAATAAAAAGTCGAATGTTAATTTTAAAATTGTGACAACTAATAATAAAAAGGTTATAAAAAATAAGGTAAAAGTAACTATAAAGAATAAGAAAATTGCAAAAGTTGTGAAAACTAAAGTAAAGGTAGGAAAAGCTGTTGTAACTGTAAAAGGTTTGAAAAAAGGTAAAACAATACTCAAACTAAATATTGATGGAAAGACAGATAAAACTAATTTGAAAATACGATAAAGCGGTTAAAAAATCTGATTTTTTGCTATTTTTAAAGCATACGCTTTTAAAAATAGCAAAATTTTTATTATTAGTTCGTTATAATAAACTATTAATTTAGTAAATTATTTTTGTTTATTATTTCTGTCGAACGGACGTTAATTATAAAAATTTTATTATGTAACAATAGTTTATATAAAATGAAGAAAGGAATAATAATATGAGCAAAAAAATCTTGAGTATTATAATCACATTAACTTTAATTATTGGAATACTGCCAATTAATACAAAAGCAGCAGAGGCAGTAGAACAAAAAACACCAACACGTACACAGGAAAAACCAATTGCATTGTCAACTACAGCAGCAGGAAATGAAAGTGAAGGCTGGCAATGGACTCCAGATGCATCTGGAGGTGGTACACTAGAATTAACAAACTGCTATATACAATCAAGTACAACAAGCATTTTCAGATTTCAGGATATAGAAACAGAAAACAGGAAGATAAATATTATACTTCGTGGTGAAAATATACTAAAGACTACAAGTAATGAATATGCTCCTTTAATTAGTGCTAATGGACAGAGCAACCTTGATTATACAATAATGGCAGAAGAAGAAGGAAGCCTTGAAATAGGAACAGAGAGCCCTGTAACATCTGGTGACATTTACGGGTTTGCCGGAAAAAGCATTAATATACAATCAGGAAATATTAAATCAAATATTATATTTTGTATAATACGAGAAGATTTTTCTATACAAAATGGAAGTTTAGAAATACATACACCAGAAGATGTTAATAATATAGACGGAATTTATACTCTTAATGGTCCAGTTAATATTAATGGAGGCACAGTTGACATTGATGTTTCTAATATTGGTATTTTTATTCCAGGTAATGTATATGCAGCAGGAAAGCAAATAATTAATATTACAGGTGGTAATATAAATATTAAAGCAGGATTTTCATGCATACATATTAATAAAAAAGACCCAGAAGATGAACAACAGCAGGAACAGTCCATTAATATTAGTGGCGGCAATATAACATGTTATGGAGAACAAACAACACTTTATGCTAAACGTATAAATATTGTAAAAGGAGATGATACAAATTTAGCTCCAAAGATAAATGTATCAAACGGAACTAAATCTGAATATCCAGCGATTTTTCCTAGCAGTAAAAAAATTACAGTTTCCGGAAGTATAGTTATAGCAGATAAGTGGATATATGGTTATGATCAACCAGATTCTCAAATAGAAAACAGTATTATTATTGATGGTACACAAGGAAAGGTACATGGTGAAGTAGAAATTACAGAAAATTTAACAGTGCCAGAAAATACAACTCTTTCTATACCAGATAATGCAACTCTTTCTATACCAGAAGATATAATTTTAACTGTGCCAGACAGTGTAAAACTACAAGTAGAAACAGATGGAAAATTGATAAATAATGGAACTCTTATTTTACCAGAAGATAGTGATGAAATATTATGTACAGGTTCAGGTGTTATAAAAAAGGGTGATAATTTATACACAAATAATAACGAAAGGCTCTATAAACTTACATTAATACAAAAAGACGGACAAATTACAGAATATCATATACAAGATGAATCTATAGAACTTCAACCAGAACAAGCTGCAGCAGGTATGAAGTTTAAAGAGTGGAAAGTTACTCCTGATACAGTTACAATAACAGATAACAAGTTTATAATGCCAGCAACAGATATTATTATAGAAGCAGTTTATGAAAAAATTCCTATTGTAACGAATACGCCAGCTCCAACAAAAGAACCAATTCCAACAGAAGAACCAATTTCAACAGAAGAACCAACTCCGACAGAATCAGTAGAACCAGTAGTTTCTATGACACCTTCTCCAAATGGAAATATTATTGTAACCGAACCAGTAATTGCAGAAGATACTCCACATACTTATACTGAAAGTACACAAGATGAAATTAAAGAAGCAGTACCATTGACAGCAGAAGAACAGGCAGAAGTTAAAAATGGTAGTGATATAAAAATATATCTTAAAGTTGAAAAAAAGACAGTTACACAAGAGGAAAAGCAAATTATTGACAATGAAAAAAAAGATTATGAAATAGGGGAATACATAGATATTTCTATGTTTAAACAGATAGATGGCAAAGAAGCAAGTCCAGTAACACAGTTAAACAAAAAGATAGTTATAAGTTTTATTGTTCCAGAAAATCTTAGAAATAAAAATAATAGCTTTATCAGAATTTATGAAATTATCTGTCATCATTTTGGTGAAAGCAGTGCAGAAATACTGCAAGGAACTTATAATGAACAAACATTTACCTTTACATTTGAGACAGACCGTTTTTCAACTTATGCTATAGCATATAAAGATACTGCAAAACAGACAAATAATAATCCATCATCTATTTTTATAGGAGGCAGCGGTGGATATACAACAGACTATACACATACAGCATCGCCATCTCCTTCAACAACACCAACACCAGTACCAACGGCAGCGCCAACACAGATACCAACGGCGACATTGACAGCACAGCCAGATTCCACAGCACATCCATCACAGACACCAACTGCCAGTGTTGTACCAACACAAAAACCAGTGCCAGATAATAATGATAGTACGCCAGCTCCATCAAAACCATCAGACGAAACAACAAATGCAGATAATACATTAACATTAAATGCAAAATTTAAAGTTACCCAAACAAACAATAAAATTAAAGTATTATATGGAGAGGTATCAGAAGCAAATGGTTATGATGTTTATATACAGTATTGCGGCAAAAAATTTAATAATAGTCCGTCCAATTCTGTAAAAAATGGCAAAATGACAAAAATTAACATAAAAACGATAAATGGAAAGAAAATAAATTTAAAGAAAAGTTATAAACTTTATGTTACAGCCTATAAGTTTATAAATAATAAGAAAGTTGTACTTGGCAAAAGTATAATTGCACATAATGCAGGTATTAAGAATAAAAAGTACACCAATGCAAAAAATATAGAAGTAAAGAAAGCTTCATATAGCCTTAAAAAAGGAAAAACTGCAAAGATTAATGCCAGTACAATATTAGTAGATAAAAATAAAAAATTGCTTTCTGATAACCATGCAAAAGAATTTCGTTATACAACAAGTGACAAGAGTATTGCAACTGTTTCTTTATCAGGCAAGATTAGAGCAGTTAGAAAAGGCTCATGCATAATTTACGTATATGCTAAGAATGGAAATGCCAAAGAAATTAAAGTAAATGTGAAATTATAATAATCTCTTGACATATATGCATATTGAATATATAGTATAAATGTAAACAAAAAAATATAGCAAATATCTCTTATTAAGAGTGGCGGAGAGTGAAGGCTCTGTGAAACCACGGCAACCCCCTTTGGGAAGGTGCCAATCTGAGCGATAAATCGAACAATAAGAGGAGCTTAAACATCAAGCCCGTTGTTCCTGCGGGCTTATTTTTTTATTAAAAAGAGAGGTACAATACAATGGAAAGAAGATTATTTACATCTGAATCAGTTACAGAAGGTCATCCAGATAAAATTTGTGACAATATTTCTGATGCGGTGCTTGACGCATTGGTTGCAAAAGACCCTATGAGCCGTGTGGCATGTGAAACTGTTATTACGACAGATTATGTAATGGTAATGGGTGAAATTACTACTAAGGCAGATATTGATTATGAAAAAATTGTGCGTGATACAATACGAGAAATCGGATATGATGATAATGCAAAGGGATTTAACTGTGATACGTGCAAGGTAAATATATTGCTTGACAAGCAGTCAACAGATATTGCAATGGGTGTTGACAAGGCACTTGAAGCTAAAGAAAATCAGATGAGTGACAAGGAGATTGAAGCTATTGGTGCAGGAGACCAAGGTATGATGTTTGGTTTTGCAAGTAATGAAACTGAAGAATATATGCCATATCCTGCATCACTTGCACATAAGCTTGCAAGAAAGCTGACAGAAGTACGTAAAAATGGTACACTTGCATATCTGCGTCCAGATGGAAAAAGCCAAGTTACTGTTGAATATGATGAAAACGGAAAACCTGTACATATTAATGCAGTAGTTATTTCATCACAGCACGCAGAGGATGTACCACAGGAGCAAATTCACAAAGATATACGCCAATATGTAATTGACCCTATACTTCCAGAGGAGCTTGTAGATGAAAATACTAAGTATTTTATCAATCCAACAGGAAGATTTGTTATAGGTGGTCCAAATGGTGACAGTGGGCTTACAGGTCGCAAGATTATTGTAGATACATATGGTGGTTATGCACGTCATGGTGGTGGTGCTTTTTCTGGAAAAGACTGCACTAAAGTTGACCGTTCGGCTTCTTATGCTGCACGTTATGTGGCAAAAAATATTGTGGCAGCAGGGCTTGCAAATAGATGCGAGATACAGCTTTCATATGCAATTGGCGTTGCACAGCCTATATCTATTATGGTGGACACATTTGGTACTGGAAAGTTAAGTGATGAAAAACTGGTTAATATAATACGTGAAAATTTCGATTTGCGTCCAGCTGGCATTATAAAAATGCTTGATTTACGCCGTCCAATTTACAGGCAGACAGCATCTTATGGACATTTTGGACGCAATGACCTTGATTTGTCATGGGAAAAGCTCGACAAAGTAGACATTCTAAGAAAATATCTGTAAAAATAAGATGTTTTCGAGAAGTAGGGGTGTTTCGGCACTCCTATTTTTATTTTAGTTTACATTTATGGTAGTTTTATGTTATCATAATTATTATGTGTCAGATGGTTGCTATTGACAGTAACTTTAGATGTACATTTTATGTTCAGGACTCCATTATACAAATATGGAAGGCGGATTACGGCTATGGAAATGATATTACCAGAAGATGTTTCATATATTATTAATAAATTAGAAGATGCAGGGTATGAAGCATATGCAGTTGGCGGATGCGTAAGAGATACAATACTGGGCAGGAAACCTTTAGACTGGGATATAACAACATCCGCACAGCCGTCTTTTATAAAGTCATGTTTTAAGAAGACTATAGATACTGGTATACAACATGGAACTGTTACAGTTATGATTAAAGATACAGGGTATGAAGTAACTACTTACAGGATAGATGGTGAGTATGAAGACAGTAGACACCCGAAAAGTGTTGAATTTACGAGCAGTCTGCGTCTTGACTTAGAGCGGCGTGACTTTACAGTTAATGCTATGGCATTTAATAATAAGACTGGGCTTGTTGATGAATTTGGCGGCATACAGGATTTAAAAGATGGGATAATTCGCTGTGTAGGTGATGCTAAAAGTAGATTTGGCGAAGATGCATTAAGGATGCTTAGAGCTGTGCGTTTTTCTGGGCAATTAGGTTTTGACATCGAGAAAAAGACATTGCAGGCTATATCAGAAATGGCAGGAAATCTTAAAGCAGTTAGTGCAGAAAGGATAATGACAGAACTTGGCAAGTTACTTGTTTCAGACAATCCAGGAAAGATACGAGAAGCACATAAAACAGGGCTGACTAAGGTTTTTATACCTGAATTTGACAAGGTAATGGAAGCCGGACAGCATAACCCACACCATATATATACTGTGGGAGAACACTGTATAAGAAGTGCTGGAATTATGGTGCAGTTTTTTAATTCAGACCGACCTATAGATGGGGGTATATATAATTATATCCCAACAAGTGTACTTAAAAAGGTAGCAGATTTTACCAGTGATATAGACAGAAAACACCAGCTTATGTTATGTCTATCAATGCTTTTGCACGATATTGCAAAGCCTGAAGTTATGGTTATTGATGAAAATGGAACTGGTCATTTTCACGGTCATCCACAGGTAGGAGAGAAGATGGCATCTGCAATCTTAAAAAGGCTATCATTTGACAATGAAACTGTTTCAACAGTAAAAAGGCTTGTAAAACATCATGATTATAGGATAGTACCAGAGCCGCGTGCTGTGAGAAGAGCTGTTGCAAAGATAGGCAGTGATATAATGCATATGCTTTTTCTTGTACAATATGCTGATATTTTAGCACAAAATCCGAATACATTTGCCCAAAAACTTGGCACACTTGATAGTGTGACAGAAGTGTATAAAGAGGTAATTGCTAACAAAGCACCACTTTGTATAAAAGATTTAGCAGTAAATGGCACTGACCTTATAGCATCAGGTGTTCAAAAAGGTCCTGAAATAGGCAGGATTCTTGACAAGCTGCTTGATATAGTTCTTGATGAGCCTGAAAAAAATGAAAAGGCATTGTTGTTAAACTATGCTTATAAAGAAATAAGCCGGAGGTAGACAATTATTATGGATTTTAATGTTAGGTTTGACAGAATGACTAAAGCTATGAAAACACAGCTATTTATAGACAATCTGACAATGATTTTTAATCCACAGGCGTTGTTCAGTGATGGAACTTCTCTTTACAGAATACCATCTGAACCGCAGGTTAATGACCTGGTAAGGATACGTTTTAGAAGTGGCAGAGAAAATGTTGATACAGTTTATCTTGTATGTGGCAATGATAAACAGTCTATGGTTAAAATTGCTAATGATAGACTATTTGACTACTATGAGGGTACTATCCAGCTTGGAACTGAAAAGATAGAATATTATTTTGAGGTACACAGCGGACAGATAGTGTGTTATTATAACAGCGTTGGTGTGTGTAGCGGTGTTGAACCATATTATAATTTCTTTATCACTCCATCATACACTACTCCTGACTGGGCAAAAGGTGCTGTATTTTATCAGATATATGTTGATAGGTTTTATAATGGTGATCGTTCCAATGATGTGGAAAAAGATGAGTATGTCTATATAGGTGAAGGAACAGACAGAGTGATTGATTGGTTTAAATACCCTGCCGCAATGGGTGTAAGGGAATTTTATGGCGGTGATATTGCTGGTGTAATGCAAAAACTTGACTATTTGCAAAAGCTTGGTGTTGATGCCATATACTTAAACCCTGTTTTTGTTTCGCCATCTAACCACAAATATGATATACAAGATTATGATTATATAGACCCACATTTTGGAAAAATTGTTAAAGATGAAGGAGAGCTTATACGACGTGGAGATAACGGAGAGCTTATCTGTGAATATAACCGCCCAAATAAGAGTGCAACACGTTATATATGCCGTGTGACGAATAAAGAAAATCTTGAAGCAAGTAACGAATTATTTGCTCAGTTTGTTACTGAAGTTCACAAAAGAGGCATGAAAGTTATACTTGATGGAGTATTTAACCATTGTGGTTCATTTAATAAGTGGCTTGATAAAGAATGTATATATGAGAATGCCGATGGATATGATAAAGGTGCATATATTGCATGGGATAGCCCATACCGTTCATTTTTTAAATTCAATGAGGATAAATGGCCATATAATAATAATTATGACGGATGGTGGGGACATGACACATTGCCAAAACTCAATTACGAAGAATCCCCAGAGCTTTTTAATTATATTATGAGGATTGCTCGTAAATGGGTTTCGCCGCCGTACAATGTGGATGGCTGGAGGCTGGACGTTGCGGCAGACCTTGGACACACGCCAGAGTATAACCACTACTTCTGGCAGGAATTTAGAAGAAATGTAAAAGAAGCCAATCCAAATGCAATAATTCTTGCAGAACATTATGGAGACCCTACAGACTGGCTTAGGGGCGGGCAGTGGGACACTGTAATGAACTATGATGCATTTATGGAACCTGTAACATGGTTTCTTACTGGTGTAGAAAAACACAGTGATGAATACCGTGGAGATTTGCTTGGCAATGCAGATGCATTTTTTGGCTCAATGCGTAACTTTATGACAAGGTTTAGTACACAGTCACTTCAGGTTGCAATGAATGAGCTTTCCAATCATGACCATTCAAGATTTTTAACTAGGACTAACAGGCGAGTTGGACGTACAGCAACATTAGGACCAGAAGCTGCTAATGAAGGTGTTGACAAAGCAGTGTTCCGTCTTGCTGTAATGATGCAGATGACATGGCCTGGTGCACCTACTATTTACTATGGTGACGAAGCAGGACTTTGCGGTTGGACTGACCCTGATAACAGACGTACTTATCCTTGGGGGCGAGAAGACAAAGAACTGATAGAGTATCACAGAGAGCTTATACGTATACACAAAGATTATCAAGTATTAAAAACAGGTTCAATACTTTTTTTAAATGGTGAGTATCAGCTTATAAGTTATGGTAGGTTCGACGATAATGACAAGGTTGTAGTAGTGATTAACAGCAGCGAAGAAACTAGAACGCTTAGTATACCAGTATGGAGACTTGGAATGGTTGACAATACACATATGGCAAGGCTTATGATTACAAACCATGATGGTTATTCAGATGAAGCAAAACTATACACTTTAGAAAATAATGTACTCCATGTGGAGTGTCCGCCTGTATCAGGTGTTATTATAAAAGATATTAAAAACCATGTGTAAAAGCGTGGTATTTTGTATGTCAGCTAGTGCATTTTGCCTAGCTGGCGGAACGGAGGAAAAATGTATAATTTAATTCCAGTATTATGTGCGCATGATATTATGTCTTTAGTGCGTGCACTTCCAGGTTCTGCAGCACAGGGTCTTATCTGGGGGATTATGGCGATAGGAGTATTTCTTACTTTTAAAATTCTTGATTTTGCCGACTTAACAGTAGACGGCTCATTTGGCACTGGTGGTGCAGTTACAGTTATGCTTATACTTGCAGGGTATCCGCCTGTTGTAGCGGTTGGAATCGCATTTTTAGCAGGAATACTTGCAGGCATGGTGACAGGTATATTACATACTGTTTTTGGCATTCCTGCAATTCTTTCAGGTATTCTGACACAGATTGCACTTTATTCTGTAAACTTAAATATATCACAGGGAAGAGCAAATCAAGCTGTCAGTGTTGACCTTTACAACCTGATTGTAACAGGTAGAAATAATCCAGCAACGATTTTAACAGTTATTATCATACTTATTTTAATAATTGCACTGCTATATTGGTTCTTTGGAACAGAGATTGGCTTTACAATAAGGGCAACTGGGTGCAATGAAAATATGTCACGTGCACAGGGAATTAATACTTCTATAGCAAAAGTAATAGCACTTGCGTTTTCAAACGGTCTTGTCGCATTGGCAGGAGGCATATTATCACAGTACCAAGGCAATTTTGATGTAAATATGGGACGTGGTGCTATCGTTATCGGACTAGCATCCGTTATCATAGGGGAAGTAATAGGAGAAGCACTGCTTGGCAAACACCTTAATTTTTCAGGAAGACTTGCATTTGTTGCTATAGGAAGCATTATTTATTATGTTGTAATTCAGTTTGTACTTTGGTTAGGACTCCCTACTATAGATATGAAACTGTTCTCCGCCCTAGTGGTTGCAATATTCCTTGCAGTGCCATATATGAGTGCAAAATCCAAGAATTCATATAGAAAGGCGGCTAAAAAATAATGTTAGAAATTAACAATATTCATAAAACTTTTAACCTTGGCACAATTAACGAAAAAAAAGCTCTAAATGGTGTAACTTTATATCTTGAAGAGGGTGATTTTGCAACAGTTATAGGAGGCAATGGTGCGGGCAAGTCTACAATGCTTAATGCTGTGGCTGGTGTGTGGCCAGTAGACAGCGGAAGTATTATTATTGATGGTAACGATGTTACAAGACTACCAGAACACAAGAGGGCATCTTATCTTGGCAGAGTATTCCAAGACCCAATGAATGGTACTACTGCTACTATGGAAATACAAGAAAACCTTGCACTTGCAGCAAGACGAGGACAGCACAGAGGTCTTAGATGGGGAATAACAAAAGCTGAGCGGTCTAGATACAGAGACATTGTAAAAAGCCTTGACTTAGGGCTTGAGGACAGGATGACATCAAAAGTAGGGCTTTTATCAGGTGGACAGCGCCAAGCACTTACGCTTATTATGGCAACTTTAAAAAAGCCAAAACTTCTACTGCTTGATGAACATACGGCTGCCCTTGACCCAAAAACAGCCGCAAAGGTACTAGAACTTTCAGATAAGGTAATTGCAGAAAATAATCTTACAGCGATGATGGTAACACACAATATGCGTGATGCCATTATACATGGCAACCGACTTATAATGATGAACGAAGGGCAAATAATACTTGATATAAGGGGTACGGAGAAAAAGAAGCTCTCTGTTGAGGATTTACTACAAAAATTTGAAGAAGTAAGTGGTGAAGAATTTGCTAATGACAAAGCACTGCTAGGATAAAAATCGAACATATGTACTTGTAATAGCCATAGTTTTGTGATATTCTATACATGATTACTCTCCATAAGAAATAATGGAGAATTCTAAATAACAGGAAAGGATGTTACGAGCGGATATGGCTAAACATGATGAAGTTACAAAATATATTAAAATAAGAAAAGCATATGAACACAACCTTAAAAATATAGATATTGATATTCCACGCGACAGTTTTGTTGTACTTACAGGGCTTAGCGGTTCTGGCAAGTCATCACTGGCATTTGATACCATATATGCTGAGGGACAGAGAAGATATATGGAGTCGCTCTCTTCTTATGCAAGGCAGTTTCTTGGACTTATGGAAAAACCCGGTGTTGAAAGCATAGAGGGACTTCCTCCTGCTATATCTATCGACCAGAAGTCAACTAACAGAAACCCACGTTCTACAGTTGGTACAGTGACAGAAATTTATGATTATTTTAGGCTTTTGTATGCGAGAGCTGGAATACCACACTGCCCTAAGTGCGGCAAAGAAATTAAAAAACAGACAGTGGATCAGATAGTTGATGAAATTATGTCACTGCCTGAACGAACTAAGATACAGCTTCTTGCCCCAGTTGTAAGAGGAAGAAAAGGACAGCATATAAAAGTTTTTGAGAGTGCAAAAAAAAGCGGGTATGTCAGAGTTGTTGTAGATGGCAATGTGTATGAGCTTTCAGAAGAAATTCCCCTTGATAAAAATAAAAAACACAATATAGAAATAATGGTTGACAGATTAGTGGTGCGTGAAGGCATTGAAAAAAGACTGACAGACTCTGTAGAAAGTGTTATGAGGCTGTCAGATGGACTTCTTATAGTAGATATACCTGACAATAGAAGAATTAATTTTAGCCAGAGTTTTTCATGTGCAGACTGTGGCATAAGCATTGATGAGATTGAACCAAGGGTATTTTCATTTAACAATCCATTTGGTGCGTGTGAAGTCTGCCATGGAATAGGTTATAAAATGGAATTTGATGAAGAACTTATACTTCCAGACCAATCGTTAAGTCTCGCAGAAGGTGCACTTGTTGTACATGGATGGCAGTCAGTACCTGATAAGACAAGCTTTTCAAGATGTCTTTTAGATGCACTGGCAATAGAATATGGGTTTGATTTAAACACACCATATGGTGAACTCACAAAAGATATACAAAACATAATAATGCATGGAACTGGTGGTAGAGAGGTAAAAGTCCGTTATAAAGGACAGCGAGGTGAAGGTGTATATGACGTTGCATTTGAAGGTGTTATTAAAAATGTTGAACGCAGATATCGTGAAACCAGTTCAGATATATCCAAAAGAGAATACGAGACATTTATGCGTATCACTCCTTGTAAGGAGTGTGGTGGTAGAAGGCTTAAAAAAGAGGCACTGTCTGTAACAATAGCAGATAAAAATATTGCAGAAGTTACAGATATGTCAATACGTGACCTTATGGCTTTTCTTGAAAATCTATCCCTTAGCGAAAAACAGTTGCAAATTGGCAAACTAGTGCTTAAAGAGATACGCTCAAGAGTGCGTTTTTTGATGGATGTTGGGCTTGAGTACCTTTCGCTGTCACGTTACACAGGAAGTCTTTCGGGTGGAGAGGCACAACGCATACGCCTTGCTACACAGATTGGTTCAGGACTTGTGGGTGTTGCATATATACTCGATGAGCCAAGCATCGGTCTGCACCAACGTGATAATGACAAGCTATTACAGACTCTTTATAAGCTTAGAGACCTTGGCAATACACTTATAGTAGTAGAACATGACGAAGACACAATGTTTGCTGCTGATTATATAGTTGATATAGGTCCTGGTGCTGGCTCACATGGTGGAGAGGTAATAGCGAAAGGAACAGCACAGGATATAATGAATGAACCTAGTTCAATTACAGGAGCTTATCTTAGTGGTAAAAAAAATATCCCTGTACCTTTAAAACGCAGAGAACCATCAGGCTGGATAACAGTAAAAGGTGCAAAAGAGAATAACTTGAAAAATATAGATGTGTCATTTCCTACAGGCGTAATGACTTGTGTTACAGGTGTTTCTGGCTCAGGAAAAAGCTCTCTTGTCAACGAAACACTTTATAAATATCTCGCAAAAAAACTTAACCGTGCAAGGTGTATACCGGGCTTATGTAAGAGTATAGAAGGACTTGATAAACTGGATAAAGTTATCAGTATTGACCAATCACCTATAGGCAGAACACCACGTTCCAATCCTGCGACATATACAGGGGTGTTTGACCTTATAAGAGATATTTTTGCATCTACACCAGATGCCAAGATGAAAGGATATAAAAAAGGCAGATTTAGTTTTAATGTTAAAGGTGGTAGATGTGAAGCGTGCAAAGGTGACGGAATTATAAAAATAGAGATGAATTTTTTGCCAGATGTCTATGTACCATGTGAGGTTTGCCGAGGAAAAAGATATAATAGAGAGACGCTTGATGTAAAATACAAAGGCAAAAACATATATGATGTGCTTGATATGACTGTAGAAGAAGCAGTAACTTTTTTTGAAAATATTCCAAGCATACGCAATAAAATGGAAACACTCTATGATGTAGGGTTGTCATATATTAAACTTGGACAACCATCTACTACACTGTCAGGCGGTGAAGCACAGCGTGTAAAACTTGCAACAGAACTTAGCAGGAGAAGTACAGGAAAAACTGTCTATATCCTTGATGAGCCTACAACAGGGCTGCACTTTGCCGATGTCCACAAACTAGTAGATATTTTAAAAAGGCTTACCGAAAGCGGTAACACCGTGATTGTAATTGAACATAACCTTGATGTTATAAAAACAGCAGACTATATAATAGATATGGGACCCGAGGGGGGCGAAAATGGTGGAACAGTTATTGCTATAGGAACGCCTGAAGAAGTAGCAGAAGATAAAGAATCATACACTGGACAGTATATAAAGAAAGTACTTGCCAAAAATACTAATAAATAACTTTTCAACATTTTTTATAAGGCAAGCAAATCTGCTTCTTGTCGGTGTTTGGCGGGTCAAGCTAGTAGATAGCAATTTGCATGTAAACAGGCATTGCTATCTACTTTTGACCCTGTCATCATAATATTTAGATACTTAGTTTCCTTGAAATTTAGATTCACAGTACACACATCTATATATTCTGTTTTTCCTATCGGTAAGTTTAAACTTGTGTGGTATTTCTTGTTCTATAGAAGTAATACATCTTGGATTTTTACATTTTATTATATTCGTCACTGTATCAGGAAGTGCTAAAGATTCCTTAGAAGCGATACGGTTATCCTTTATTATGTTTATGGTAATGTTGTGGTCTAACACACCAAGCACATTTAGATCAATTTTAAGTGGACCTTCAATTTTAATAATATCCTTTTTGCCCATTTTGCTGCTTCTTGCATTTTTAATAATGGCAACTTGGCAGTCAAGCTTTTCCAAATTAAGATATTCATATATTTTCATTGCACCACCTGCGTGGATATGGTCAATAACTACACCTTCATTTAATCCGCTTATATTTAACATTATATTAAACACCTGCCTTTTTATTTTTTATCTAGACCCAGTAAGGTAAGAATAAGAGCCATACGAATATAAACTCCAAATCTTGCCTGTTCAAAATATACAGCACGAGGGTCATTATCCACTTCGACTGCAATTTCATTAACACGCGGAAGAGGATGTAATACGTACATATCCTTTTTTGCATATCTCATCTTGTCCGCATCAAGGATAAAACTATCCTTTAAACGTATATAATCTTCTTCGTTAAAAAAGCGCTCTCTCTGTACACGTGTCATATACAGGATGTCCAGCTCTGGCATATGCTTTTCAAGTTCATTTGTTTCAATATAATCTATATTATCAGCATCTAACACTTCTTTTCGCAGATAGTCTGGTATTTTCAGTTCATTTGGAGAAATAAGTATAAAACGTACATTTTGATAACGCACCATCGCATTGATTAGTGAATGAACTGTTCTGCCAAACTTAAGGTCGCCACACATACCCACTGTAAGGTTATCAAGCCGTCCTGTTAATTCCTTTATAGTAAAAAGGTCTGTAAGAGTTTGTGTAGGATGGTTGTGTCCACCATCACCTGCATTAATAACAGGAATTTTAGAGTGCATTGCAGCGACAGTTGGCGCACCCTCCTTTGGATGGCGCATAGCACATATATCTGCGTATGAAGATATAATTCTTATTGTATCTGCAACACTTTCACCCTTTGCGGCAGAACTTGAATCAGCCGAAGAAAAACCAAGCACTTTACCACCTAAATTCAGCATCGCTGCTTCAAAGCTAAGACGTGTTCGTGTGCTTGGTTCATAAAATAAGGTAGCCAGTTTTTTTCCATCACATATATGTGCATATTCTTCAGGAGCATTCATAACTGACTGTGCAAGATTAAGCATTTCTTCCAGTTCTCCAACAGATAAATCTAGTGGACTTATTAGATGTCTCATCGCAATCCCCCTTAAATAATTTACTTGTCATTTTTAATAGTTGAATTATATCAGAAAATTTATATTATGGCAACTATTGGTTTCGCGGTCTTATGGTCTTATAACGCCATCTGTGACTCATATATAGCCGTTAGATAAAAAAATCGTCGCAACAGCTTACAAATTAGAAAGCGGCAGCGACGATTTTTTTACTGACCAATAGTTAAGTATATATTCTTTTTCTTTCATTTTGAGTTATCAACTATTTTGGGCTCAAACAAAATTTTGCTGTGTTGCCTATTGATATCTTCAACAATAATGAATACTTTTCCAGTATCTTTGTGTGTAGTTATCTCTAGTTCTAAATATATACTATCTGTCGATGAAATTTTTACTTCATAACCATTCATATTATCGTTTGTAATATTGCAAAAAGCATTATTTACTCTTTTAAAAAAAACATTGTCTACAATAATAAAATCTACATCTTCTTTTTTTGCATCTTCAACAACTATAAGATTTTGCTCATTTACTGATAAACGCATATAATCTCCTTCTAAAAATATGTTTAAACATACTTATCTATGTACAAAGCTAACTAACAAACAATATATTAGTGTAATGCATTTATACCAGTAAGAATTGGCATTGGATTTTTTTCTTCTTCTGAAGGCAACGGCTGAAAAACAGAAATTTCTGCTAAGTATGGATTAGGATGCAAAACTACTGCTTCTGCATTACAAATAAACTTATAATTAGTTCCCGCTACTAACTGCGTTGCTACAATTAATGGCTCATAATCTACTCCTACTAATGTTCCTTTTGCATCATTAAACACTTTTACATCCTCTTCTGTAACTGGTCTGAATTTGGTAAACCCTCCACATAACATAATACAATACCTACTATACATAATATGAAAATCTTGCTGTGTGATACACTTAGGTCTACATATGGAAATTAGGCACAAGCTAACGACTTTTAAGTCACACTTTACAGTCTGTATTGGTTCACTACAGCTTAAAATCCATTATCATGATAGCTTTTCCTTTCCTAAATTTTAGTTTAATCTGTTCTTATGAGAGAATAAATATTTATTTTATTAACTTTTGAATTATAACAAATATAAGTAATATAATAAATGTCAATTTTTATCCTCTAATATGTTAAACAGTATATACTATATTTTTATAAAAATCAAGAGTTTTAAATAAAATAATTATAAAGATACAATATATATACAATGTTTTTAAATGCAATATTATATATTAATTTAGCTACAATCTTCTTGTTAAATGTTTTAAAATTTAAATTGCACACAATGTTTTATAAGGATTATTGTTTTCTATTTTTTTATTAATTCTACTACCTTTTAAGAAAAAAGTCTGTTATATTGTAGTTTGAGTTAATAACTGATAATTTTCGTATAGTCATATATGACTGTTCTCACCATTCTTGAAAGGATATTTATATGTTACATATTATTACAGAACAGATACTTGAAAATTACAAGGAATATTTAACCGAGGAAGAAAAAAGCATTGCAACAATTAATAAATACATATGCGATATTAGAAAGTTAATAGATTACGCCGCTGGGCAGGAAATTACAAAAAAACTTATGCTTGAATTTAAAGAGTATTTGAGAGTAGACAAAAAATACAAATTATCCAGTATAAATTCATTTCTAATAGCGGCAAACAGGTTGTTTGATTATCTTGGGTGGTATGGGATTAATGTAAAACTTTACCGTATACAAAATGACGCTTTTGCATCAAAAAAAATTGACTTGTCAATGCAAGAATACAGAAAATTAGTGATGGCTGCTTGGCACAAAGGTAAGAAAAGGCTTGCTATGATTATTCAGACCTTGTGTTCGATGGGGCTTAGAATAAGTGAACTTGTTTTTATAACCACAGAAAGTGTAAAAAAAGGAGAAGTAGATATTTACTGCAAACGCAAACAAAGAAAAGCACTTATTCCAGAAGGGCTTAGAAAACTTCTATTGGAATATATTCATGAAAATGGCATTACAAATGGTATAGTATTCTGCACATCAAGTGGAAAAGCAGTTGACCGCAGCAATATATGGAGAGAAATGAAAGCACTTCAGGAAGAAGCAGGTATAGGTAAAGAAAAAATCTTTCCACATAATTTAAGACATCTATTTGCAAAGACATTTTATGAAGCAAGTAAAGATATAGCCAAGCTTGCTGATGTGCTTGGACATAGCAGTATAGAAACAACAAGACGCTATATAATGACAACATATGAGGAGTACCAGAGACAAATTGATGGTCTGGGACTTGTCTGAAATATTAAATCAGCAGATTGATGGTTTATTCTATAATCATATAAAATATCTTGCATATTCATATGTTGATATTACAACTGTATATACATAAAACATTAAACTAAAAAATACAACATAAT
>CANOID010000049.1 GCA_947565985.1 uncultured Lachnoclostridium sp. | reverse complement strand
AGACCTTGGAGAGGGTCTATAAACACTACTACTATATAATACGAGAGAGGTAATTAATACTATGCAAATTGATAAGAGCAAAATGTCACCAGAGGAACAGGCTATACTTGCAGACTTCGAAAAGAAATATGGTATGCCTGATAGCAATGAACCACCTATCAGTAGTGAACCTGATACTTTAGATAATGATGTGACAAAAAGTACAGAATCAACACAAGTTCCACACACCACTGATAACAGCAAGGAAAATCTTCATCCAGACGTGGCAAAAGCATTAACACAGTTTGAAGAACTTACTAAACGTCAAAACGAAGAAATGGAAGAACTTAGAAAAAGTCTTGAACTTGAGAAACTCAAGACCGTAGCAAAAAAGTATGAGATATTAGGTAAGAAAGCCCCTGAACTGGCAGAGAAGTTATACGAACTTAAAAAAGCTGGTGGTACAGTCTATGATGACTACGTTGCATTGCTTGACGAAAATGTGTCCATGCTTAATAAAAGTGGTATATTCAGAGAAATTGGCAGTAATATGCAAGGAAGTGTTGGTACTGAACAGACTATTGGAATTAAGGCACAGGAGCTACAAAAATCTGCTGTCAGTGGAATGACAACGCCTGAATCAATAATCAAAGCGTGGGAAGAAAACCCAGAACTAGCCGCACAGTATGAAGCAGAATATATGGGGAGGTAAAGAAAGATGGCAGATAAGCAGTATTTAAATGCGTTTATCAATAATAGTGCAACTATTCGTGATGTACTAGCAACCGATGTTACAGATGCACCACACAAAGTAGTTGCTTATAATGCTGATGGTAAATTGGCACTTCCAGCGGTGGATGGTGACCCAGCAATTGGCGTTATCTTAAGCGATACACCAGCCAGCGATAGCGGTGTCACTAAAGCAAATACCGAAGTAGATATTTTAATACGATGTATTGGTCTAGCTGAAACAGAAGCGGAAGTGAAAAAAGGTGATTTTCTTACTGCCACCGCAAAGGGAACAGTAAAAAAAGCAGCAACAGGAGATTATATTCTTGGTATAGCTATGACAGAAACAACTACCGCTGGGGAATTAGTACAAATTCAGATTACTAACAGCGGCTACGAAAAATAAGGAGGTAAAGAATAATGGGACTTACTACAGGACAAATAGCAGCAGACATCCAGAAAGGAGCTTTTAAGCCACACATTTATCTGACTAATGTCTGTTTATCTTATTTTCAGAACATGGCAGGGTTTGTTGCCCATAAGGTTTTTCCTATTGTACCAGTGCCAACTTCATCAGCACATTACTATGAATTTGATAAAGGCGATTTAGCAAGAGATAATATGTCAAGAAAGCCAGAGTTTGGACACGTAGCACCTGGTATTTATGGTAAAAGGGAAAAGTTTTATCATTGTGATGTAGACCAGGTTATTACAGGTATAGACCAGATTAGTACACTTGATTTTCAAAGAATAAATGCTCCTGCGGTCATTGACCCAAGAAGAAATAAAGTGCGCTGGGTAGCAGAACAGATGAACATTCATTTAGACCGTATTTGGGCAAATAAATATTTTAATGCCGATAGTTGGACACACGTTTACACAGGCATTGGAAGCGGCACTGTAGGAGCTGACCAGTTCTACCAGTTTGATAATGAAAACAGTGACCCAGTAACATTTTTTCATCAACTAAGGACAAGAATGTTATTGTCTGGACTGCGAAAGCCAAATAAGATGGTGTTAGGAGCAAATGCATTTACAGCACTAACGGTTAATCCGTCCATATTAGAGCGCATTAAATACCAAGGTAGTGAAGCGAACCCAGCAAATGTAACAGTAAATGTGCTTGCGCAACTGTTTGGTCTTGATGAGATTGTTATTGCAGAAAGTGTTTACAATGCTGCACCAATTGGAGCAAAGGACAAAATAGAGTTTATCTGTAATCCTAATGATGCATTACTTGTGTATACTACCAATTCACCTAGCGTTGATGAACCAAGTGCAGGATATACTTTCACTTGGGATATGCTCGGAAATGGTCAGTACACAGCAGTACAACAATACCGTGGTGAAGAAGCAACACACACAGAATTTATAGAAGGACTGCTTTGTACTGACCCCGAAGTTACATCCGCAGACCTTGGTGTTTTTCTTAAAGATGCAGTCAGTGCAGATTTTTCAGTCTAAAAGTGGAGGTGGCGGCATGGCAAAAGTATACATTGCAAACAAACCAGTACGCTTTGATAAAAACTACAATATAGGTGAGATTATACCAACAGAAGTAATAGACCCAAAGATGACAAGAAAACTGACAGAAATGGGTAGAATTATTTACACTGACATTCCAGATACCGATACACAAAATATCTCAAATGACGAAGATATAGACACCCCTGCTGCCAAAGAATTTATTTGTGAAGTCTGTGGTAAGACATTTAAGTCACAGAACGCACTGGCTGCACATTCAAGGTCGCATAAAGACTAAGGTGAAAAAGAATGACATATAGTTATGACCCAACTAAAATTAGGGCAAAAGGTAAAGACCGGATGCGTTTTGAACTTGGCGACACACAGACGGACGGTGGAGCAAATACTTGTGCATTATCTGATGAAGAATACGAAGCAATGCTTTCGGATTTGAAAGATGGAAAAAAAGCGTGGCTATTTGCTAAACTTGCAGTGCTTGAAGCTATATTAATTAAAATGCAGTACCAAGTCAATACGAAGATAGATGTCCTTCAGTATGACTTTGGAGAACGTGCCCAAAGATGGCAAAAAATGTATGACGATTTAAATAAACAGGTACTGGCAATAGCATCAATCCCTACGCTATCTCCATCAATTAAAAACACACCGCCCTATTTTTACAAAGGGATGGAACAAAACCCTAGAGCCATGCATGGTGCGAAAGAATTGCCATTTAGAAATATGACATCTTAGGGGGCGATAGAATGTTTACAGGAGTAATAAATTTATTCCCCGGACAAGAATTGCGGCAATTCAGTGTTTATAGAGATGGAGAATACAAAACCGCTAGTGGAAGAGTAATAAATAATGACACAAAACAATTAGGGGAAATTAAAGCCATTCTTGCAGCAGCTAAACCAAATGAAATAGAACGATGGCGACAGCTTCAACATATGGTAACGCATAAAATAATTCAACAAGGCACTGCACCATTTAAAATCAAACCTGGTGATTTTTTTGTTTATGGAGAAAACAGGTACTTCGTGCAAGTATCACCATACAATGTAGGTGGGTTAAATCACTGGACGATTTACTACTGTGATGAAAGGGGCGATACATAATGCCAATAAATCAGCAAAGAGGAAACAGAGCATGGGGAAACGCTTCACAAGTTATTGGAAAAATAGTAACTTCTACGCTTCAAGGAATACAGAAAGAAGTATCACAAAGAGGATATAGGGCAAGCAATGAACTTCGTAATGCATCTCTTTACGTTCTTCGTGGAAAACGAAGTGGCAAGGTGTATCACATGTCTAATACGCATGGAGCAGAGCAGACCAAAGCTACTAAAAAACTTATGAAGGATTATGGGCATAAGCTAAGAGGTGGGCAGCTCTATCGTGCATCAGCACCAGGAGAACCACCAGCAGCAAGAACTGGTACATTTAGAAATTCATGGGGAACTCATGTCAGAGTAGAAAAAGCTGGAACACGTTTTCGTGTAATATCTTCTATAGAGAGCAAAGAAAAAGCAGGTGGCAGATTGCTTGGTGAAATGCTTGAAGATGGCACAAGCAGAATGGCTTCCAGACCATATAAGCAAAAAATCATTGAAAAAGCATTGCCTAAAGTTAAAAAACTTTATAACAGACCTTATTCAGGCAGATAGGAGATAGACATGGCATTAATTATAGACGAAACTCACAAGGCATTTGACTTAGCACAGATTCAAAGAGGAAATTGCGTACGAATCCGCAGAACTGGTGATAGCAGTGCTAGAAACGGATTTGTGACAGAAGTAACACCAGATAAATTACGCATACTTTACTGTAATACGCAGAATAATGCCACAAGTTATGTTGATATTACAGCAGCAGATGTTGCATTAGGTATGTGGGAAATTTATTGGACAGCTGACTTTCAAACAATTAACTATGAATGCAATGCACCGCAAACAGGAAATATAAAACAATGAGTGCAGAAATAAGACAGTTTATACATAGACAACTATCTGAAGATATTCAAATGGCAGGAATGCTGGCAACTTATAATGGTATGCCAGCTATTTTTTATCAAAAAGCACCAAGTGACAGTAGAAGTGGATGGGGAGAGAAACAATATCCAAGAATTGATTTTACTGTAGATATGAGATACGACCCAGAACATAAAACAGCAGGAATATTAACTGTAAATATTTGGTGTAATACAGAATGTGTGGCAACAGGAAACCTAGACCCAGACAAAGAAATAGAAGCTCGGCTTATTGAACTTATATCTGGAACTTTTTACACAGGCAATGACGAAGCAACAATATACACAGAATGGGAGCAGTCGGATGACTTCACTGTTGAAAACAACGCCCAGCATAATACACATCCAGAAGTATATGGTATAAGTGTGACATTTGGACTTATGGAATTTCCAGAACAGATTACTACGTCACCTGACCCAGTACAGGGACTTAATGCATGGACTAAACAGCATTTTCCATTAATGACAGTAATTTCTTATGATTTAATGCCGCCCATCTGGAAACCAACAGATGAAAATCCAGCAATCTATTGGCGGTTTGAGGGAACAGCAAGTATCAATCGCCAAAGTTATGCAGTAACGTGGTTTGATGGAACATTTGCTGCACACGTTATAGCAAAAAGTGTGACAGAACGCAACAAATGGACAAAAGCAATCATAGAAAAAATGCAGATAGACGGCGAAGTAATTTTATCAGATACAAGCCCTATGTTTATTAACAAACTAACTATTAAGCATAATGCAGATTCTTTAAGAGAGGGACAACTAGAACTGATAGGTCAGTATGGAGTGCTTTCACAGCATAGAAAGGAATCCGCGCAAATTAAATTTAAATGTCAATAGTACAACAAATCAAAGGAGTGATTACAGAATGGCAGAAGCAACATACAAAGTAGCAGAACTGGCAGCAAAAGCCCGTCAGATGTTTGGCACAACTCCTGAAGTAGTAACTGCTGCATTAAAGATAGCGGACAAAGAGTCTGCAACTGTTGAAGATGCACAAAAAATTATTCAGGAATTTCTTAACAGGGAGGTAAAATAGGATGGCAGCATTTTTTATTGTTGGCGAAAAGAAAACACGTCCTGGTGTATATATTCGTTATGAAAACTATGGCACACCGCCAATTGCTGGTGTAGATGATGGAAAATGCGCAGCAGTGTTCCGCTCTAACTGGGGTCCTCTTGGACAGGTATTAGTGCTTGAAAAATCAGAGGATATAGCTAAAAAATATGGTGATGGTGGAGAAACAGGAACAACGGCTGTGCCAATGGAGCAGTTTAAAGGTGGTGCAAGACTTGTTTATGCAATCCGTCTTGGCAGTGGTGGTACACAAGGCAGTTATAACATCCAAGATGAACAAGGTACTTCCGTGATACAGCTTACGCTTAAATATCCTGGAAGTCGTAAATTAGCTATTACAATCCGTCAAACATTAACGGATTCTAGTGTAACAGAACTACTAGTTTTAGAGGGTACTGAACAATTAGAACGGCTTACATTTAGCAATACAGAAAATAGTGTAGATGCGTTGATAGATGCATTTAAAACACAAGGCAGTGACTATTTTATTTTGACAAAACTTACAGACAGTTCAGAACAAATAAAAACAATAAACCAAGAAGAGGTTATAGGTGGAACTGACCCATCTGTAAATGTAGCCGCATATAGTACAGCTTTTGAAGTATTGGAAGCTTACCGCTGGAATGTGCTTTCTATTGATACTGAAGATACATCTATACAGATGGTTATGCAGTTGTTTCTTAACCGCATATACGAAAGCGGCAAATTTTGTATGGGTGTTATCGGAGAGCCAACTACAGTAGATTTTGAAACCAGATTGCAACACGCAAGTACATACAATGACTATCAGATTGTATATGTTGGAAATGGGTTTACTGATATTAGTGGTGAGGTTTATGAGGGTTATTTGGCTGCTGCTAGAATTGCTGGACTTATTGCTGGAACACCAAGTAATGAAAGCATTACTCATGCGGCAATTACAGGTGCAACAGAAGTCACCGAGCTTTTAACGAATAACCAGCATGAACGAGCAATCAAAGCAGGAGCTTTAATGTTTAGCGTTTCAGCAGCAGATACAGTATGGGTAGAGCAAGGAATCAATACGCTTGTACTTCCTACAGCTAAAGAAGATGATGGCTGGAAAAAGATTAAGCGTGTTAAAGTGCGTTTTGAATTATTCCAGAGATTAAATGATACTGTTGAGGGATTAATTGGACGCATTAATAATGGCCCTGATGGACGTGCAACAGTAATACAGGTGTCTAATAAAGTTTGTAACATGATGATAGCTGAAAAGAAATTGTTGACTGGTGCGCATGTTGAACTAGATACAAATAATCCACCAGAGGGAGATAGTGCATGGTTTCTTGTTTATGCGGATGATATTGATGCACTTGAAAAAATGTATTATGCATTTAAATTCCGATTTGCACCAGAAGATACTGAATAAAGGAGGTAGATAGCAAATGGATGGATTAAATAATGAAAGTTTGTTAGATGTCAGAAAATTGATTTCTGGAAAAGATGGACAACTTTTTGTGAGTACGAAAGCTGGAGATAACCTTTTTCTCGCAGAAGTGGACACATTTCAAGCACAGTTAAGTCCAGTTAATACAGATTATCAGCCTGTAGGTAGTGCATTAATTTACGCAGTCAATACAGGATATAGCGTTACATTAACACTTACCGAAGCTGTTGTAAGAGATAATGTGATGATAGAAGAATTTATTAGTGATGTGCAAAAAGGATATTTTCCAACGTTTGATTTTCAGGGGAAATTACGTCGCAGAGATGGACAAGTCGAAAGAATAGTTTATAGTAATTGCGTTCCAGATGGTACAGTTGACCTACAGAACTTAACACCAGGTGAAATTATAAAAAGGGCTTGGAGCTTCAGAGTAAATGCGTCACCAAGTTTGCAGGAAAAATTTATAGACAAAGCATGGGCTTTAGTTGAATAAGGAGGAGTAATAAATGTCAGAAACAAAAAAGAATACAATGCCAGAAATGTACGATGATAATCCTACTGATATGGAAACACCTACGCAGGAAGAAATTTTAATGAACGAACAGGACATACTTCGTGGTCTGATTGAAGCTGGTACAGAAAAAGATAATGAAAGTACCTACAGAAAAATCCAGATTAAGCGTGGACGTGTTTTGAAATTTGAGTTTAGGGTCAGACCTATATCCGAAGAAGAATCGGTTGCTTGTCATGCTCATGCTACAAAGTATGCACCTCACAAGAAAGGGCAGCCAAAGAAAGAGATTGAAACAAACTCGGCAAAGTTTCGTTCATGGCTAATTTATACTGCAACTGTAGATGAAGATAGAAAAAAGACGTGGGACAATAAACAGGCACAGAAAGCACTAAATGTTTTACAAGGTGCGGATATGGTAGATGCTGTTTTACTTCCTGGAGAAAAGGACCGCATTATTGATATTATTAATGAAATTAGCGGATATGATGACGACTTAGACGAAATAGCAAAAAACTAATAAAAGCACGGGGCAGAGTCTATCTGATGCTGAAAGTATGTGAGCGATTTCCCCAACTTGGCAGAATAGTTGATTATATGGCATTGCCACAAGGAGAAAGAGCAATATACGAACAATATACAATTGATGCTATAGAAAAAGAGGCAAGGATTCCTGTGCTAAAAGTTGATACAAGAGGGGGCGGACATAAATAGATGAGCGGCAGTGTAACAGTAATAGACATAGTAGCACAAGTCACAGATGAAACTGCCCACGGAACACAGAGCTCAATTTCCAATATTAGTAAACTGGAACGTTCCATTATGAATCTCCAGAAACAGATTATGGGAATGAAAGGTAAAAGTAAATTAGAAATTGCAGCAACACTGAAAGATATGGCATCCAAAGGTATTACCAGTGTAGTCTTAGCTGGAAAGAAGATTGCTGGTAAAGTCTGGACAGTTACGATGAAAGCAAAAGACCTTGTGACCGCCCCATTTAAAAAGGTCTTTGGACTGATTTCAAACCCTGCAACGCAGATAGCGGCATTTGCTGGAATATCCCTTGGTGTGGCAGACACTCTGAATACTTTTAAGGATTTTGAAGCTGGTATGTCGCAGGTAAAGGCAGTGAGTGGTGCAACAGGTAAAGACCTTGAGAAACTGACTGCAAAAGCAAAGGAAATGGGTGCATCTACCAAATTTACAGCAGCAGAATCGGCAGAGGCTATGAACTATATGGCGATGGCTGGTTGGAAAACAAAGGATATGCTTGGTGGTATTGAAGGAATTATGAGCCTTGCAGCGGCATCTGGGGAAAGCCTAGGTACAACATCAGATATTGTAACAGACGCATTAACAGCATTTGGTTTAAAAGCGTCTGATGCAGGGCATTTTTCGGATGTGTTAGCTGCTGCATCATCTAATGCAAATACCAACGTAAGCATGATGGGTGAAACATTCAAATATGCTGGTTCAATGGCAGGGTCACTAGGTTATTCCATAGAGGATGTTGCACTTACCACAGGGCTTATGGCAAATTCAGGTATTAAAGCCTCAATGGCAGGTACATCTTTAAATACCATTATGACAAGACTTGCAACAGACGCAGGTGCATCATCTAAAAAACTTGGTGCACTCGGTACAATCACCAAAAAACTTGGTGTAGAGTTTTATGATTCAAAGGGAAATGCAAGGGATTTTTCAGATATGCTTGAAGAAATGCGTGCGGCAACTAAAGGACTGTCTGACGAAGAAAAATCTAATATTGCAAAAACAATTGCTGGTATGCAAGCACAAAAAGGACTTTTGGCTATTCTGAACGCGTCAGAAAAGGATTATAAAAAGCTGTCAAAAGCAATTAACAATTCAGACGGAGCAGCTAAAAATATGGCTGATACAATGCAAGATAATCTTTCTGGTTCTATTACATATTTACAGAGTGCTGTAGATGGTGTAAAAATTTCACTTGGTGAAAAATTAGCCCCTCGCATAAAGGGTGTTGTTGATTGGTTGACAGGACAAATGCCTGCGGTTGAAAAGGCACTTGGCGGTTTTTTGGACACAGCACTAAATAAGGTGGATAACATCAAAGATAAGTTTACACAAATTTCATTATCAGATGAATTTAAAAACGCTGATTTATTCGGAAAAATGAAAATTGCATGGGATGAAATCATAGCAGAGCCGTTTTCTGAATGGTGGAATGGCACTGGAAAAGCAAAACTTGCAGACGTGGCATCCGGTTTTGGTTCAGATATTGGCAGTGGTATTAAGACAGGAATACTGACACTGTTGGGCATAGACGCACCTGGTGTAATTGACGAAGGAGCTAGTATAGGAGCGTCATTTGCAAAGAGCTTCGCTGATGGATTAGATTTTAGCGAAATAAGTGGAAAACTAATGAAAGGGCTTGGCAATCTCATTAAAAATGCCGGTAAATTGTTACCCGGAGGCGAATCAGCAGAGCTATCCTCTATATTATCAGCAGGGATTCTTGCAAAAATCATTAGTCCAATTGTAAAAGCAGGAGCAGGCGGAGTAAAAATTGGAAAAAGTTTATTTGGCGAGCAAACCATTCCACAAGAAAATGGCGAGCCACAAATCGTACCGGGTCTAGGCAGACAGGCACTTGGTAGTGCAGCAGCAGGAACTGGTATCTTAGGCTTTGGCGCTAAAACTGCAATTAAGCTTGGTGCAGGAGCAGGAGGAACTTCTTTTTTATCAGCAGGTGCATTATCTGCACTTGGTCTTGGTGCTGTAGCTGGTGGAGCAGTCGGTGCTGGCTCTGCTGTTGGCGGCATGATAGATTTGTACAAAGGTTCAAAATCGGATAATGCAGAGGAAGCAGCGGCGTATAAAAAATCTGCGGCTTGGAAAATTGGTGGCGTTGGAGCAGGTGCGGCAGCAGGTGCAATGATAGGTTCAGTTATTCCAGTAGCAGGTCCTTTAGTAGGTGGTTTAATTGGTGCTGGAATCGGTGGAATTGCTGGCATGATTGGCGGACATAAAACTAAAAGTGACTACAATGAGAAGCTAAAAGCCTCACAAGCAGAAGCAGAAAAGTCAGCATTACAAGCACAGAAAGCACTTCAAACTACTGGACGTTCTATTCAAGATGTCAAGTTTGAAACCTCATCATTAACTAGTGCTATCAATGATTCTGAAATCAGTGCAGAACAATTCGGACAGATGTTTCAAAATGCAGTTGGAGAAAAGTTAAAAAACAGTTTTGGAAATTTAAAACTTTCACTTTCAGAAATAGAAAATGCAGCGAAAAAAATTGTTTTTGATGGTCATGAAAAGCAGATGGAGAAATTTGCAAGTGCTACAGAAAAGTCAGCTACTAGCATGGAAACACTACAAAGCAGAATGCAAGAAATTGACCGCTTAAACTGGGAAGCCGAACTTGGTATAAAGATGTCAAAAGAAAGTATTAGTGAATATAAAAGTTCCATGAAATCTTTTGCCGATGAAGCCCAAACCTATTTATCAGATAAGCATTACGAAGCCGATGTTGCAATTAATATGCTCGTTGGAAAAGATAGTGGCAAAGGCATTAAAAAGGGTCTAAGCGGAGCGTATGATGGGCTACAGTCACAGCTTGAAACTGCAAGTGCAGAGCTACAAAAAGCTGTGTCCGCTTCTCTTTCTGATGGTGTGATATCAACAAAGGATAAAATAAAAGTCAATATTGGTGGTGTAAATTACAAAATGGATGAAGCATCTGCTATATCGGAATTGCAGAATCAGATAGCCGAAATCACTAATAAAGTGAGTTCAGCACAACAGGATGCAAAGCTAGAAACACTGAAAATACGTTTTGGTGGTGCTAAACTTGATTCTGATTCTTTTGCTGCTCTACAAGAAGAGATGCAGACAGATGTCGCAAGCTTTACAGACAGCTATAACCAAGCATTAGAACTTGGAATAGCAAATGTCAAAATGTCCTTACAAGAGGGAGCTATCGACCAGTCAGAATACGATAAACAGATAAACAAATTAACCAAAGGGTATGAAGCAAATATACAAGATTTGCAGATGCGTGTAGAATCATTTCAGTTAGATACTATTGCAGAATCCTTTGGAAGCTCATTGGATGGCATATTGCCAGACATTGAGGGAACAACATCTGAAAAGTTATCAGAAGCTATGAATAATGCACTTGCTATTAATCCAGAACCGCTTGAATGGAGTCAGGAGCAAATTGCATCATGGTTTGGACTAGAAGGACTTGGAGCAGAAACGCAAGCAGCAGTATCAGAATTGCTTCAACAGACTGCGGAAACAATTCCACAAAGCATTGTACCATCTATAGGAACGGCACTAGAGGGAGCGGACTATTCAGCGTCTGGCACTGCTGTAGCATCGGGTGTAGGAAATGCAATACAAAGTACTGATATGAGTCCTATTAATTCTGCTGTTAGTGATTTAAAATCAAAAACTGATTCTACGGTTAATTCTGTATTTGGTGCAGGAGTATCAACAACAATGCCTGTTAATGTAACAGCAGATTATAAATTACTGAATCCTAATGCTACAGTTAATGTAAATGGTGGTGGAAAAGGCACTACTACATTATCTGCAAATATATCTGCACACGCAGATGGTGGTATTATGACAAAGCCTCATATTGGACTTGTAGCCGAAGATGGGGCGGAAGCTATTATACCATTATCTGGAAAGCGAAAAGAACACAGTATCAGTTTATGGGAAAAAGCTGGGCAACTGTTAGGTATTAAGCCATATGCGGATGGTGGTATTGTAGGAAATGTACAGTCAAAAGATTCTGCTTATACACCAGAACCAATTACTATGCCAGTTGCAGAGGCGACAAATAGTAGCAGCAACGGAAGTATTCCTGTTACCATACAAAGTTTAAATTTTGAAATTAATGTGAGTGGCAACGAATCACAAAATGCACAGGTACTTGTAGAAACTATTAGAGAAAATGTCCGTGGCATGACAGATGAAATTGCATACCAACTGGCAACAGCATTGCAACAGGCATTTGCAAATACACCAACAGCCGCATGGGAGGTATAGAGTATGGGCAAAAAAAGGAACGTGGAAATTTATCTCAAAAATCTCAAAACAGATGATAAATTACGATTTCCTATGCTTCCAACGGAAATAAATGTCAAAAAGTCAAACCAGTTTGAAAGCTACACAATAATGAATATTGGTGAGGTAAGTATTCCAAGAGGGACATCGCTTAATGAATTTTCTTGGAGTGGTATATTGCCAGGAGAACCACGCAAAGGTCAGCCTTATATGAGAAAGTGGAAAGAACCAGCAAAGATTTATAATTGGATATCAAGACTTAAACCAAAAGATGGTAAACCAGTAAAGGTACGTTTAACCATTACAGGAACACCAATTAACTGTGACGTATATCTTTCAGATTTTACCGCAACACCAACAGGCGGCTATGGTGACATAAACTATTCTATCACTTTTGTACGAGCAAAGACAATAAAAGTAAAGAAAAAGGCAGACGTTAAAAAGAAGTCTAGCAAAAAAAAGAGTGGCAAAGAACTGAAAAATAAGCCTAAAAATGAAGAACGAACCTCTCCGCCTAAAGCAAAAACTTACACTGTAAAATCAGGCGATAGTCTATGGAAGATAGCACAAAAGCTTTACGGAGAGGGTTCACAGTATACGAAATTATATAACGCAAATAAAAAAGTAGTTGGTAACAATCCAAACCTTATTTATCCTGGACAGGTTTTAAAAATACCATCCTAGCATATGCGGAGGTGTGTAAATGGCAGGTGATAAATCAATAGATATTGCATTAATAAATTATGACGTAGAATTGATAACTGAAAAGGGAAAAACTTATATTCTTAATGATGCTCTTCTGTCGCTTACATGGGCAGAGCAAGACGGACAACTTGCACAAAAAGCGACAATTGGATTAGTAAATTGTAAAGTTGGTGAAAGCAAGCATAAGCTTTTTTCACTTGCAAAGTTAAATTGTATAATTAGGATTTATGGAAAATGGGGTAGTGGACGCAAAAAACTGCTAGAGGGTTCAATATGGGAATGGCAATATACTCATGCACAAAACAAAGATTTTTCAATATCGGTTTATGACCCTCTTATCAGGCTTCAACAATGCAAGGATTTTAAATATTTTTCTAAAGGGCTTTCAACACCAGCTATTCTTAGTAATATTTGCAGCGATTGGGGAATTCCGCTTAATTATCAGTGGAAAAAACAGATTACACATGAAAAAAAAGTATTTAATGGTGAAACTATCAGCAATATGATAATTAAGCTATTAAATGAAGTAAAAAATCAGACAGGTGAAAAATATACAGCATTATATAAGAATGGTAAATTAGTAATATCTGGCTATGGAACAAATAAAGATGTTTATGAGTTTACAGGTAAAAATACAATCAGTACAAGTGACAAGTTGTCACTGGAAAACCTTGTAACAAAAGTAAAAATAATTGGCAAATCAAATGATAAAGGACGTTCAAAGGTAGATGCCGTGGTAAATGGTAATTTAAAATATGGAGTTTTTCAAGAAATTATAAAAAGAGATAGTGACAAAAACATTGGAAAAGCAAAGGCAGAAGCAAAGGCAACACTGCAAGATAGAGGACAGCCAGAAGAAAGTATACAAGTCAATGCACCAGACCTTCCTTTTCTTCGCAAAGGTGATGCAGTGGAGATGTCAGCTGGTAATTTAAATGGTACGTTTTATGTTACTGGTGTATCTCATAATGCTACGTCAAGGCAAATGACAATGACACTGATACGCAAAAAATCTGCATGAATAGCATAGGGGGCTGAAATAGTTGGGTAATGGAAATGAGGGAATAAGCAAACTGACAAAAGTCTTGCAAGATAGAATACATAAAGTAGGAGATAAGCCACAAGTATTAGACTTTGGCATAATACAGGATGATATGAGTCTTCTTACAAATACATTTCCGCTGCCAATTCCAAAAAGTGACTATATGATATGTAGAAGCGTAAGCTGGAATCCAGCCATTCCAATGACAATGACATGGTGGGATAACGAATCATCCTCTGTCAATGGCTGGGAAGATGAAGACTGGAGTAAAAGCGGATGGCAAGGTGGTGGCGGAGATTCACACATTTCTCATGGACATGGTAAAAAAGGAGAACATGACCATATTTCATGTCCAACAGGTAAACATTATCATGATGTATATCTTCCTGATAAAATGCGGTGGATTAAACCAGGTGACCGTGTTTTAGTTGCTTGGGTAGGCGATGATGCTTGTGTAATAGATTTAATACTTCAAGCATCAGAAATTTAGTGATAGAGAAGGGAGAAAATGATATGGAAGAAAGCCTTTTCCCAGTATTTGATGTACCAGATACACTTGAAGAAGAATTAGAAGAAGATGATGAAAAGTATGCTCCAGCTCCTATGTGGGATGTTGAAGAAGGAGACTTTGTAATGGATGGTGCAAATAAGGCACTCTATGGAAGTGGCTATGATGCATGGGTGTTTTGGTGCACTAAAACAATAATGACACAGCGGTGGGCACATGACGGTTACAGTTCCAATGCTGGAATTGAAGCTGATGAAGCATTTAGCGAACCTGACCGTGAAGCACAGGAAAGTATGTTTGAAAGAACAATAACAGAAGCATTACTTGCTGACCCTATGGGACGTACGACACAGGTGACAGATTTTGAATTTACATGGGAAGCAGATTGCCTGTGGATAGAGTGCATAGTAACAGGAGATGATGGGAATACCGCAGATATAAAAGCGAAATTAAATACATAGTAGAAAGGATGTGACCATTGATGCCTGACAGTTATGACTATCCATATACACCGCCAGAATTTCTTGAGGGATATAGTGCAGATGAAATACATAGTAGGATGCTTGACAATTTGCCAGATGGAATAGATAAAAGCGAAGGAAGTATACCATGGGATTATACACGTCCAGCTGCACTTGAAAAAGCGGAGTTTGCAGAATTTGTAATAAATGAAACTATAAAGTTAATCTTTCCACAGTGGTCATATGGTGAATGGCTAGATTATCATGGTGAAAAGGTACACTGCATACGCAAAGCGGCAAATCACGCAAGTGGAAAACTGGCAGTCACTGGCACAACTGGCACAATTATTCCATCAGGCTACCAGTTTGCAACACCAGCAAATCTAACAGAAAGTGTGATTTTTGAAACTGTTGGGGAATATGTGCTAGATGGCATACCAGACAACAAAGGACAAGTTACAAATGAAATTGATATTCAAGCAGTAGATGGTGGTTTGATAGGTAATGTAACAGCAGATACGATTAAACTTATGGTAAAACCAATAAGTGGAATAAGTTATATTACAAATTACGAACCTATGACTGGTGGTGTGGAAGAAGAAAGTGATGATGAGTACATCAAAAGAGTGCTAGATGCAATGCGTAACGGTAGTTCCATGACAGGGTGTAATGCAGACTATATTAGATGGGGAAAGGAAATTCCTGCTGTTGGGCAAGTTATAGTTGACCCAGAATGGAATGACCCAACACTTCCAGCACAATTCCATTATGTAGATTCTCAAGGAAATGAAAGGTGTGCAGGAGCAGTAAGGTTAATAATTATAGACAGCAACGGACTTCCAGCAAACCAGCAAATTCTTGATGCAGTTTATCTCCACATTGCAGGAACAGATGATAATGATATAGCACGATTAATGCCGATAGGTGCAAAATTAACTGTGATAGCACCAGCAGGATTTACTGTGGATATTGCAGCTACAATTATACTGGATAATGAAGAAGATATCGTCACAGTAATGAAACGTTTCAAAGAAAACATTGCACGCTATTGGCTACAAGTAGGACAAGAAGCCATAAATGATTATTCAAATCATATAGGATATATTCGTTGGGTTCAAGTTGGAGCTGTACTCGCAAAAACTAAAGGGGTAAAGGACTATACAGAAATGACAATTAATGGTGATACAAAAAATATTGTCATAACTCAAGTACAATATCCAGTGACAGGAGAGGTGATACTGGATGTCTAAGCAACACTTTGATATAATCCACAGTCCAGAAGCAGAAACATTTCTTCACATGGTGACAAAAGGATTTTATGACAATTCATATACTGGATTGTGGATGTATGAGGCTATCGGTCGGGAATGGGATGAAATGAGAACATGGGCTGATGAAATGAAAAGGGAAATTAATCCACAGACATGTATATGGAGTATAGGAATATGGGAATGGGTGTATGGAATTGCAACAGATGAAACTTTACAGTTAGAATACAGGCGACAGAGAATCCTCGCAAAAGTTCTTGAAACTAAGCCTGTTAATATAGAAGTAATGCGACATGGAGTAGCCAGAATTACTGGTTGTGATGTAGATATAACGGATTTTGCAGGACCGTACAGTTTTGCTTTAAAAATTCATATGTTGGAAAATGGAAATGTTATTCCCTATAACTCAGTGCGTGAATATATCCGAAAAACGAAACCTTCACATTTGGCTGCGTTTCTTAATTGGATATTTTTAGTAGTTATTAATAATATGCAAATTGAGCAGTTTTTTTATCCGTGTGTTTGGCTGCATTGGCGTATACCATTTTGGGATTGCTATTTCCTTGATGGTACACGTATTCTTGATGGTTCTATATTATTGAATGCTAAAAGAAGATACAATCTTCGTATAGGATTAATATTTTTAATGGACCTTTATCTTAATGATAAAAAATGGTATGACAATAAAGTTAGTATAGAATTTCTGACTAGTTTAAAAACAGACTATTTAGATAGTAAAAAAGAGTATATACAAAATGTCTGTGTAGCATATTTGGTTAGTATAAAAACAAGCTATATGGATAAAAGGCATAACCAAAATATCAGCATAAAGTTTTCAGCCGCTATAGAAGCATCTGAAAACATAGGCAGTACCAAAGTGATAAATCGCAGAAACACATATTATTTAGATGGTTCAGTAATTATGGATGGCTCAAGGCTGCTAAATGCATTTTATAAAGAGGAGGAGATTTAAAAGTGGCAGAAAATGTAGTTATAACGAAAAAGGCAAGAGAGAACATGGTAAAAGCAAGAGCAGGTGCAATAGTGCTGCCTCCAGTTGCAGGCATGGCATTTGGCAATGGTGGTGTTGACAGTAGTGGAAATGTTATAGTGCCTTCCAATGATCAATCCATTCTTACAAATGAACTGTTCCGCAAAGAAATCAAAAATTATACATTTACAGATGATACTACATGCAGATACGAATGTACGCTCATAGAATCAGAACTCGCAGGAGAGGATATAAGTGAAATTGGACTATATGACACAAATGGCGATATTGTCTGTATCAAGAATTTTAAAAGTAAGGGCAAGGATGGAGATATGGAAATGACATTCCTGCTTGATGATGTATTTTAGAGGAGGTATATGATGAAAGATTATACATATAGCAAGCCATCATTTTCAGACACAATAAAAATACCAGAAGTTACAGATACAAATCATGCTGATAATATCAATGCTCCTACAAAACAACTATTAGATAATGATATTGTCTTGAAAACCCTGTTTGATGCCTTAGTTGATAAACTAAAACAGGTAGCGTATTCAGGCAGTTATAATGATTTGGAGGATAAGCCTACAAATTTCTCACCATCCAGCCATAAACACACTAAGTCAGAAATAACAGATTTTCCATCAAGTTTACCAGCAAGCGATGTATCTACGTGGGCGAAAGCAGCAAATAAACCATCATATAACTGGAATGAAATTGGAAATAAACCGACTTCAATGCCAGCAAGTGATGTATCATCATGGGCTAAGGCAGCAAATAAGCCATCATATAATTGGAATGAGATTGGAAATAAACCAACTATCCCAGCAGCAGTGGCGGTCAAAGGAAATGCAGAAAGTGCATACAGGACTGGTAATGTAAACCTTACACCTGCAAATATAGGAGCAGCCACAGCTAATCACAGCCATAGCAGTTTTAGCAACTTAAGCATAGGTGATGGGCATACTGTTGCAGGTGGTGCTTATCTTGTCGTAGGACGTGCTAACAGTACATCAAAGTGGCAAAGCGGTACTATTGGCAGCGAATGTACCAATGATGGTTATAATAATTTAGTAACTGGTTATCGTAATTTTGCTACTGGTACTGATAGTTCAGGGGTATTTATGGCTGGAGAAAATTCAACAGTAACTGGTAGTAGAGGTGCTGTTTTGGGAGGAATAGGAAATACTGCCAAAAATGACCAAACGGTAATAGGTCATCATGCTAATGATTCACTATTATCAGCACCACATCAATGGGGACAAGACACTACAGGGACTGCATTTGCCATTGGTAATGGTAATGGCTCTAGCAGTAAGAGTAATGCTTTCAGAGTAAATTATAATGGGACGACATATGCCAAAGGTAACTATAATTCTACTGGTGCTGACTATGCTGAATATTTTGAATGGTTAGATAGCAATCCAGATGATGAAGAACGTATAGGACTTTTTGTTACTCTTGAGGGTGAGAAGATAAAACTAGCAAACGAGGGTGATTATATACTTGGCATAATATCCGCAAATCCAAGCGTAATAGGAAATAGTGACGAGCACTGGATGGGACAATACAAAAAAGATGTATTTAATAGATATGTAATTAAGGAACAAACAGAAACTATAAAAGAGATAAAGATGGAAACATTATTAAATGACGATGGCAGTCCTGTACTAGACGAAACTGGTAATCCTGTAGTAACCGCAAAAGAAGTAGAAAGAGAAATTACAGTTAATGCATATGTTGAAAATGAGGGTTATGACAAAGACAAAGGCTATGTGCAAAGGTGTGATAGACCTGAATGGGACACAGTAGGACTTCTAGGGCAGTTAGTATGTTATGATGATGGTACGTGTCAGGTAAATGGTTACTGCAAATGTGGACAAAATGGTATAGGAACTGCTGCCACATTTGAAGAGGGAAGTTTACAGACACCAGTTTACAGGGTAATGGAACGTGTAGCAGATAATCTTGTAAGAGTATTATTAAAATAAAGTAGGAAGGAGCAAAACAAGATGAAAGTATTTACAGATACATACAATATTATAATAGGTACAGTAATTACATTCATGACGGCAATATTTGGCGTATACTGGT
>CANOID010000048.1 GCA_947565985.1 uncultured Lachnoclostridium sp. | reverse complement strand
GTTACGAGGTCTGCGAAGCAGGAAGCCCATTGGCTTTAGACAATGGGTAGTTCACATTGGAAAAGAAGATAATGAGAATGAGATGGAAGAGGAGAAAGATTATAAAGCTAAATCAGAACAGAAATATATAGAAAAGTATCAAAAAAGTTTTCTTTATATATAAATTCATACAATACTTGCTTTTTCTTTGTGCTTTTTGTATAATTAAAAAAACTAAAAACAAAGGAGGAAGTAATGTTTGCACAAATTATTTCATTAATAAGCGATTTTATGTATGGAAAATTGTTAATTATCTTATTACTGTGTGGAGGTATTTATTTCACAATAAGAACAAGGTTTGTACAATTTCGTATGCTTAGACAGGCTTTTCGAGCTATTGTGGAAAAACCTGCTGAGGGGGATGGGAAAGTATCAAGTTTTCAAGCACTTATGGTCTCTACGGCATCTCGTGTTGGCACAGGCAATATTGTCGGAGTTTCAACTGCTATCTGCCTTGGCGGTTTTGGTTCAGTATTTTGGATGTGGATTATTGCAATTATTGGTGCTGCTTCTGCTTTTATTGAAAGTACACTAGCACAAATATATAAAAAGCGTGGAAATAGCGGAAGTTATGGAGGCCCCGCCTATTATATTGAAGCAGCTCTTCACAGCCGTCCTCTTGCACTTGTGTTTTCTGTATGTTTAATTCTGACGTATGCTTTTGGGTTTAATATGCTGGCTTCATATAATCTCCAGTCTACATTTTCTTCATATAGCTTTTATAATCCCAATCTTACTCCGTGGATTATTGGATTGGTTCTTGCAGTTATTGTTGGGTACTGCCTGTTAGGAGGTGGCAATCGCATTGTAAAAGTTACAAGTGTACTGGTTCCTATAATGGGTGTTGTCTATGTGTTGGTTTCACTTTTGGTAATTGTGTTAAACATTACATATCTGCCGTCTGTAATTTCTCGCATTTTTAGGGAAGCCTTTGATTTTGGGGCAATTATGGGCGGTTTCAGTGGTTCATGTGTTATGTATGGTATTAAACGTGGACTGTTTAGTAATGAGGCTGGTGTTGGTTCTGCACCAAATGCCTCTGCTTCTGCAGATGTAAACCATCCTGCTGCCCAAGGATTAGTTCAGGTTTTATCAGTGTTTATAGACACAGTTCTTTTGTGCTCTGCAACTGCGTTTATGTGTATGTGTTCAGGAATTGAACCTACAGAGGCTCTGTCTGGCGCACCTTATGTACAGGAGGCATTGCGTAGTACTCTTGGCGCATTTGGACCAATGTTTATTACAGTGTCAATGATTATGTTTGCATTTACTACTTTGCTTGGCAATCTGTTCTATGTTGACCATATTTTCAATTATATGTTTGGACATACACCAAGCAAAATCTTTATGATTATTTACAGAATTATTGCATCACTTGTTATCTTTATGGGAGCTGGTCTTAATGCTGGCTTGCTATGGGATATTGCTGATGTAACTATGGGGTGTATGACTATTATAAATCTTCCAGTAATTATTATTCTAAGTAGATATGCACTAAGAACTCTAAAAGATTATGAACAGCAAGTAAGTAAAGGTAACAAACCAGTATTTCATGTAGAAGATATAAACCTTCCAGATAAAGTAGATTATTGGAATTAGTCTAATTAATCAGGTTTTCATAATATAGAGATATAGAGTCAGAAAAACTGCTATTAAAGCGGAATTTCTGACTTTTTAAATTATTTTAATTGCTATTGACAATATAAATTTTTTGTAGTAATATATATGCAATGCAAATAGGGTACGGGGGTATACTATAATAAAAAGGGAAGTGACGGTGACTGTATGGATTTGACAACACTTGATAATGGGAATATTAAACATACCCAGAGGGATAATAAAGAGATACAAGACATGATGAAACGCCTTAGCAGGATTGAAGGTCAAGTGCGCGGTGTTAAAAAAATGCTTGAAGATGATAGATACTGTGTTGATATACTGACACAGGTTGCATCTATACAGGCAGCTCTTAATGGCTTTAATAAGCAGCTTCTTGCCAATCATATAAAAAGCTGTGTATGTGATGATATAAGAGCAGGCAATGACAGTGCAGTTGACGAACTTTGTGAGCTGCTTAAGAAGCTTATGAAGTAAAGCATCAAACATTAAATTAGGAGGCAAGTAGTATGGTTGGGAAATTTGATGTTACAGGAATGACTTGTTCAGCGTGTTCTGCACACGTTGAAAAAAGCGTGTCGAAACTTAGTGGTGTGGATAAAGTAAGCGTAAATCTTCTTACAAATAGTATGCAAGTAGAATACGATGAAAGTATTGTTGACAGTGATGGCATTATAAGTGCTGTTATATCTGCTGGGTATGGTGCAAGTGATAGAAATGCTGCAGGAGCAGATAAACCGACGGAGAAACAGGGCAGCGGTACAGGTAATGCACAGGATATATATAAGAAAAATATTGAAAATATGAAAAGAAGACTTATAGTTTCAATTATTTTCCTTATACCCCTTATGTATGTGTCAATGGGGCATATGTTTTTTAGTATGGCAGGACTTAATATACCAAAACACATGACTAAATATTTGAGTGGTGATGCTAATGCAGGTGTTTTTGCAATAACGCAAATATTTCTATTGATACCTATTGTAATAGCAAACCAGAAGTATTATATTACTGGATTTAAAACGCTTTTAAAACGCAGCCCTAATATGGATAGCTTAATTGCTATAGGCTCAGGTGCAGCTATCGTATATGGAATTTATGCAACATATAAGATAGTTTATGGTCTTGGTTATGGTGATATGGAAACTGTACATCGCTTTAGCCATGATTTATACTTTGAATCTGCTGGAATGATACTGACACTTATTACTGTGGGCAAATTCCTTGAAACACGTTCTAAATCAAAGACAAGTGAAGCTATTACAAAGCTTATGGACCTAGCACCAAAGACGGCAACTGTTATAAGGGATGGCATAGAGCAGGTTATAAGTGTAGATAAAATGGCTGTAGGGGATATATTTATTGTAAAACCCGGCGAGGCTGTTGCAGTTGATGGTGTTGTTGTTGACGGAAAATCATCAGTAGATGAATCTGCTGTAACTGGAGAGAGTATACCTGTAATTAAACAGGAGGGTGACCGATTGATATCTGCTTCAATTAATAAAGCAGGTCTTTTAAAAGTGAAAGCTGTCAGGGTTGGTGAAGATACAACATTGTCACAAATTATAAAACTTGTCGAAGAAGCATCATCAAGTAAAGCACCTATTGCTAAGATTGCGGATAAAGTATCTGGAATCTTCGTACCATCGGTTATAACAATTGCAATAGTTACAGCGGTTGTATGGCTTTTGCTTGGTTATGGTTTTGAATTTGCACTTAGTACAGCTATTGCAGTTCTTGTAATATCATGTCCATGTGCACTTGGGCTTGCAACGCCTGTTGCGATTATGGCAGGAACTGGAAAAGGTGCTGAAAACGGAATACTTGTTAAATCTGGTGAAGCACTTGAAACTGCTCATCTTGTTGATACAGTTGTACTTGACAAGACTGGGACAATTACAGAAGGAAAACCTGTTGCAACAGATATTACAGTATTTGGCAATATGACTGAAAAAGAATTGTTAAGAATTGCAGGCACACTTGAAAATGGAAGTGGTCATCCACTTGCAGAGGCAGTTATAAACAAATGTAAGGACATGGGTATAAATATTGCAGGAGTACAAGATTTTCAGGCTGTATTTGGCAAGGGTATTACTGGTACTGTAGATGGCATAAAATATTATGCTGGCAATAAAGCATTGCTAAAAGAGTATAATATACCTATAGATGAGAACATTGTAAGAATAATTGATGGTTATGCGTCAAATGGTAAAACACCGCTTATTTTTGCTGACAGTAATAATGTTACTGGAATAATTGCAGTTGCCGATATAGTAAAGGAGAGCAGCAAGGCAGCAGTAGAAGAGTTTAAAAAGCAGGGAATTCACGTTGTAATGCTTACTGGTGACAATCAAACTACTGCCAATGCAATTAAACAAGAAACTGGTATTGATGAGGTTATTGCCAATGTACTTCCTGCTCAGAAAGAAGAAAAGATTGCTTCATTGAAAGCTGATGGGCATAAGGTGGCTATGGTTGGCGATGGAGTGAATGACGCTCCAGCACTTGCCAGTGCCGATGTAGGTATTGCAATAGGTGCTGGAACGGATATAGCTATTGAAAGTGCTGATATAGTACTGATGAGAAGCAGTCTTATGGATGCTGTAGGAGCAGTAAAACTTAGCAGGGCAGTTATTAGGAATATTAAGCAAAACCTTTTCTGGGCGTTCTTTTATAATATTATTGGTATTCCAATTGCAGCAGGTATACTTTATCTGCCATTCCATATAAAATTAAGCCCAATGCTTGGTGCAGCGGCAATGAGTCTTAGTAGCGTATGTGTGGTAAGCAATGCATTAAGACTTAAAAGGCTTAAACTTTTTAAAGAAAACAATACTTCCATTTCTACTGGAAGTATTGAAGATATAACAAGAAAGGAAGATATAGTTATGACAAAGAAACTTATTATTGAAGGAATGATGTGTGAACATTGCACGGGAAGAGTTGAAAAGGCACTTCGTGCAGTAACAGGTGTTAATAATGTTGTTATGAGCCTTGAAGGAAAGAGTGCAACTGTAACATCTGACATTGCTGTAGATGACGCACTTAAGGCGGCAGTAATTGATGCAGGGTATGAGGTTGTCAGTATTGAATAACATAGTATAAATTTTGCATTTACAGGGTATACCATATAGCAATTTTAATAGCTTGCAGGGTATATCCTGCTTTTTTGTTGTGAAAAAATAGGACTAGCATTTTTGGAAAAATACGTTATACTATTAGAATGTATGAAATGAATTAACTTTTACAGGAGGCAATGCAATGCGTTATTATTATCCGGACTACTTTGACAGTTTCAAGTGTATAGGTGGGATGGAATGCCCTGACAGTTGTTGCCATATATGGCAGATAACTGTTGATAAAAAAACTTTGAAAAAGTATAATAGGGTTAAAGGACAACTTGGCAGCAGGATGCGTAAAAAGATTGATAAAAAAACAGGTAATATAGAGCCACATGGTGAAGAAAACCGCTGCGAGTTCCTTAATGATAACAATTTATGTGATATAGTCCTTGAACTTGGTGAAGATTATTTATGTCACACGTGCCATACACATCCAAGACATGAGGAAGTATACCATAATGTGCGTGAGCGTTCACTTGCTATTACTTGTCCTATAGTGTGTAAAGAGCTGCTTTTGCGTGAAGAACCAGTTATTATAAAGTTAAAAGAAGACAATAAAAAAGATATGTTTGACAAGTATTTTGATGCTCCATTGTATGAACAGCTTTTATATATCCGAAATAGTATGCTTAATGTTGTACAAGACAGGCAGATTGATATATTTAAACGTATGGTGCTTATTCTTGGAATGGCACATGATATAGAACGGCGTATAATAAAAAGAAAGTCTAGGAAACATAACAGTTTTATAAATAAAATTATTCCATTCTATCCAGAGTTTCTTCTAAAAGAAAAGGAAGAAATAGATAAAATTGTATCTGCATACAGCAATGTTTCTGTATACAGTCAAATAACTTTGCATATGATAGATGAAGTGGCTTCTTTTACAATAAAAAAGCTGTTTACTGATATGATTTTTACACTTTGTACAATGGAAGCGCTAAAAAACACATGGATACCATATCTTCAGAGCATAATTAATATTAGAAGCCAAATGGACGATAAAGAATACGAAAGTTGCCAGATTGAATTTAGCAAGCAGATAACCAGTACACAGTTAGAGCAGTTGTTGTTTTATTTTGTCTATCTCTATGGCTGTACAGCGACGTATGATGGATTTTTTCTAGCAAAAATTAAGATGGCAGTAACCAATACGTTAATAATACGTGAACTATGGTTTATGAAATGGCTTGAGGACAACAAGACGCTTTCAACTGATGCAAAGGCTGAAATGGCACACTGGTTTGTACGTGAAGTAGAAAATTCTGATGAAAATTTAGAACAGTGGGACAGCCTTATGCAAAGAAATTCTAGGTTTTCCCTTGAAATACTTATAAAAATATGTTCATACCTTGCCAGATAACATATACAGTAAATATTAGACGGAGGAAATGATTATGAATTATAAGATTTTAGAAAGAGATGCAAAACTTGGTGACCGCAAAGCATTAAAAGAGCTTGAGGAAAGACAAGAAAAGCTTGAGGAACTTCCAATAAGAGATGCATTTGGATATTCGCTTACATGGTGTCCAGATGCAGTTCCTCAAGACTTGCTGGATGATATTAATAAAATGTATAATAATATATCAATAACAGATATTGACACTGATATCTCTATTGAAAAAGAGTCGTTTCACAGCTGTCGTATTGAAGGTGCGGACACTACACTCGATGAACTCTTTGATATTTTTAGAGCAAAAAGGACTGAATCTAAGGGTGACAAGATGATTCTTAATACATACAGGGCTGTCAAGTATCTTAACCTTACAAGCAAGCGAAATGCAGATACGCTTGTGCGACTTTGGGAAATAGTTACAGATGGGGTCTGTGACAATTCTTCGTTGTCAGGAACTAAGTTTAGAACAGGGATTGTAACGGTAGGAACACATCAAGCTCCTGAGGTAGAACTTCTTGACTACTGTATGAAACAGTTTTTTGACTTTTATAATGCTGATAATATTGAATGTCCATATATTAAAGTTGCAATAGTACATTTTTATTTTGTATATATGCATCCTTTTTGTGATGGAAATGGTCGCATTGCAAGGCTTATAACTTCTGATTTTCTTATACGCTCAGGGTTAAATAACTTTAGTGCGATTACACTTAGTAAGACAATTAATGAAACTGCCCCAGCATATTACCAAGCGATTGAAAACAGCGAGAATTCATTTCACGATGTTACACCATTTATACAATATATGTTAAAGACTGTATATGATAATCTCTATGAAGTGCTTGAAGGGCAGAATAAATATGTAGTTATGCATACTGATTGGGAGAGGGTGTTTGTATGAAAGGAATGAAGAAGCTTACAAGAAAAGAAAGAATGATTTATCTGTCTGTAGCTTCATGTTTTTTTATAATTCTTTCAGCATTATTTACATACTTTCAGCCTTTAAATACACTTGATTATCTTGTAAGTGACCTTTTTTATCAGTCTTTGGTGGAGAAAAACGAAAGTGATTCCAATATAAAGATAATTTCAATTGATGAAATCACAATACAAAACCTTGGAAACTTTTCAAATTGGTCAAGAAGTGAAACTGCAAAACTTATTGAATTTTTGAACAGTGGCAGTTATACACCAGATGTTATTGCTTTTGGACTTGATTATCATGATGTAATGGATGAGAAAGGTGATAATGAACTTATTGCAGTATGCAGTAAGTATGACAATGTCTGTATAAGTTCAACAGTAGAGACAGAAGAAAAAAATGCCGAAAGATATATAGGAAGCATTACATTTCCACAGAGTAATTACTGTATATACACTGCTGGTGATATGAATGTTTTTGCTAAAGCGGCAGAGAATGTAAGGTTAGATAGTGGCAGAACAAGAGAACCAGATATAAAGGAAACATCTGATATTCCACTTAATAAGATGGGCGGTGAGAATATAATAGATATACTTGCTCCATTTGATGCCCTTCTTCCATATATTACAACTGGTGTTATTAACACAGGCAGGAATGATGATGATGGCTATGTCAGAAATATGGTTGCAAGTATTAATCACGATGGCACAAGTTATGATAGCTTTGCACTCGCTGTTTACAAGATGTATTTAAAGCAAAATGGAATGGAATATGAAGCACCAGTTGTTGGAAATCTGAATGAATTTGGAATAAATTATTCCAGAAATTATAGCAATTTTGATGTTTATTCGTTTTATGATGTAATAAGTGGAAACATAGATGCAAGGGAGTTTAATAACAGTATTATACTTGTAGGTGACTATACAGCGGATAGCACTTTTTATGTACCAAACCGCAGAGCTGCACAGATAACTGAAATTGAACTTCAAGCAAATATAATTAATGCACTGTTGCAAAATAATACTACATATTATGCACATAAGTGGTTTCTATTTATATGGTATGCTACATTTGCGGTACTTTTCTTTGTAGCAACTGTGTACAGCAGTGGGTTAAATACAATTATCTATTCTGTAATACTTATAGTAATTCAAATTCTTGCAAGCTGCCTGCTTAATGTATGGGGCTACTACATACCACTTTTACGACTTATAATGCTTATTATATCTGTGGCAGTAGTAAACCTTGTTGCAAGTTATTTAATAATACGCAGACAAAAACATTCTTTGGAAAAGGTATTTAAAAAATATGTTGATGAACAAGTTGTAAATGAAATTGTAAAAAAAGATGGCAAAATTGATGTATCAATCGGTGGAACAAGGAAAGATATTGCAGTACTTTTTGTAGATATTAGAGGATTTACGCCATTGTCTGAAAAACTTTCACCAGAAAATGTAGTAAAAATACTTAACAGGTATCTGACAATAGTTTCTAATGCCGTAGCGTCAAATGGCGGCACACTTGATAAATTTATTGGCGATGCAGCAATGGCAGTATACAATTCACCATCAGACCAAGATGACTATGTATTTAGAGCAGTCTGTACAGCGTGGGATATTGTTTCCAATGCTGCTACTCTTAAACAAGAATGTCTTGAAAAATATGGCAAAGAGGTAGAGTTTGGCATAGGCATAAACTGTGGTGATGCTGTTATAGGCAATATAGGAAGTCAGAACAGGATGGAGTATACCGCAATAGGGGATACAGTAAATACGACTTCACGACTTGAAGGCGTAGCAGGTCCTGGTCAAATACTTTTAAGTCATGAGGTTGTAAAAAGGCTTGGCAATAGAATTGATATATCATTTTCAGGTGAATATAGCCTTAAAGGAAAGAAAAAAAGAGTTGTAGCATTTGAATTAAATGGAATTAGGGAAGCATATGAGCCTGTAAAATACGTAAATACTGATGAGAAAAATTTATTAGAAGAAAAGTATGAGAAAAGCAAAAAAGAAATTAAAAAGGTTCAGGAAAAATGTGCAAATGAGCTACAGACTATAAAAGAGCTTACTGAAAAAACATCAGCTATAGTGAAGGGAGGAAAGTAATGGGGAAACTATATTGTATACCAAAACTGTCAGACATTGACAGGTATCTAGGGGTTGCCGAAAAGTATAATGCAGGATTTGAGTACAATGATTTTTTTATACCAAAACTTCTTGATGACAGTTTTTCATTAAATATGGTAGTTAAAAAATATATATCAGTGCGTCATAATCGGACGGAAGATACAATGCATGGTGCATTTCTTGATATTTGTGTTAACAGTGAAGATGCCAAAATTTTTGAAGTTAGCGATTTTAGAGTGCATCAATGTATGGATATCGCTACCAGAATGGGGCTTAAAGCAGTTATTTTTCACACTAATTATATTGTAAATTTTAGGCTTAAATCATATATTGATTCATGGATTGACAGAAATGAAGAATACTGGAGACAGATACTAAAGGAGTACCAAGACCAATGTATATATATCGAAAATATGTTTGATGACAAACCATATATGCTTGCAGAGCTTGCAAAAAGGATGGAAGATGAACCTCGTTTTGGTGTCTGTCTTGACGTTGCACATGCTCTTATATCAGGTTCTTCCGTAAATTTATGGTATGATACATTAAAGCCTTATGTTACGCATTTTCATATTAATGATAATGATGGCAATGAAGATTTGCATTGTCCAGTAGGCACTGGTGTGTTTGACTGGAAAAAATTTGACAACTGGTGCAGGGGACTAGATAATAACCCCTCAACACTTATTGAAGTAAGAAGTGTTGAGGATTTAAAGGCATCAGTAGAATATATGCAGAACAATAAAATTTATCCATTTGTATAAACTAGTCTGACAACTTTTGTTTGGAGGAAAACTATGGTTTCAAATTCAGTTTTAACTGTGTTAATAGAAGTATCAGCTTTAAGTTTTATAGTACCAATTGCACTAATAATTTTATGGAAAGTAAAATATAAGACAAGCATTGTACCCTCACTTGTTGGCATTATAATATTTATTATGTTTGGAATTTTACTAAAGATTGTGCCTAATATATTAATTACAGCAGTTGGAGGTCCTGTGTTGCGACTTGTACAAGAAAATATATGGGTTTATGCTATATATTCAGGTCTTATAGCAGGAATATTTGAAGAAACTGGGCGTTATATTGCATTCAAGGTATTTCTTAAGGAATATAACTATCGTGAAAATGCTATTGCATATGGTTTTGGACATGGTGGTATTGAATGCATAATTGTGCTTGGGTTTACGATGTTGCAAAATTTTATGTATGCACAGCTTATTAATGCAGGACAAGCTGAGGAAATGTATGCATCAATTACAGACAAAAATTCTGTTGATGTTTTAAAGGAACTTTTAGAATCTATTGTAAATATGACAGTAGCAGACTGTGTATGGGCAGGAGTTGAACGTATTTCTGCAATTGTTCTACAAGTATCATTTTCAATACTAGTGTTTCAGGCAGTAAGGATTAATGAGAAAAGATATTTGTTTATAGTTGCAATAGCACTTCACATTGTTATAGATGTATTTGCTGTATTGTACCAGCAGGGTATTGCATCTATTGCCATCACAGAGATTATAATAATGGTATATGCCATCGCAGTAGCTGTATTTGCACGTAGGATTTATGCAGATATGCCAACTATGAAAATTAAAAAAGCTATAAACAGTCAAAACTGGAAATATGCTAGAAAAAAATATTCTGACTATGATAATAGTGACGGAGAAAAGTAAAAATAATGAGAATCCTTATACTTGAAACCAGAAAATTAAGTTATAATTCATCAGGTGTATTTTTATCAAGCATATGCGGAATATTAAAAGAGTATGGTGCAGACGTAACACATTGTATTATAAACAATCCAGAAGAGGATAGTACTTTATTAGAGAGCTTTATAGGGAAAAAATTTGATGCTATACTTGACATAAATTCCATACTCCCGCTTGCAGAATGTGACTATGGCAGATATCTTGATTGTATAGATGCACCTTTTATCAATTTTATAGTTGACCATCCAATGCATGTACACCAATATTTAGATGTACAATTAAAAAGATACTATGTGATATGTATTGACAAGTATCATAAAGAATATATTGAGAAATACTATCCACATATAATAAAAACTGTGGCAATTCCACTTGGAGGTATTAAATATACTGGTACTAATATTGACAATTATAATCAGTTTAAAAAACGTAAATACCATATATTTTTTCCTGCTACTTATACGCCTCCTTCTTACTATAGGCAGATTATGGAAGAAACCAACACAAGTTATACAATACAAGCAGAACAGATATTACAGCAGATTTTGAAAGGCAGTACTGCTCCAATACACGAACTATATAAAAATATAACCTCTTGGAAAGATAAACGTTTTGCTTTAAGAATGTATAAAGCTAGATTTATAGATAGGTATATACGTGATTATATACGTGATGAAGTGGTAAATGCACTGCTTTCAGAGGGTTTTAAGCTTTATGTAGCTGGTGCAAGGTGGCAAATGTATAATGGCAAAAACAAAGACAAGCTTATAATACATGAATCATATAATTATGAAAGTCTTCCTTCTATAATGTCCAATACAAAAGTTATTTTAAATGTACAGCCACTTTTTACTGAAGCTCCACATGACAGAGTGTTTAACGCAATGTTAAATGACACCGCTGTCCTCACTGATACTTGCAGTTATATTGAAAAAAATTACAGAGATAATATGTTAATATATGATAAAAGCAGCCTTAAAGAAAGTATAAGTGCTTTGAAAGATACATTAAATGATACCCGTAAGCTATATAATATGGCAAAAAACCTTAGACATACAGCCACAAATGAAACGTGGGAAGACAGATGCAGACATATTGTGGAATTTATAAAGACTATAATATGATGTTGGGGTCAAAAAGTATTTTCTCCCAACTGATGCTACGGATTGCTACATTGCCCTGCAATTTCCGTAATTTTGCCAACACCTCCAATCCCGCATATTTGCAAGCAAATTATAAATTTAAAAGATTTTTAATTGACAAATTTTATTAAGAAAAGGTATCATTAGGAATAAGCTTATTCAGAAGGATATAAAAAGCATAAAAGGGGTTGTCTTTAATATGTTATACAAATATTTTAAATTTGATAAAAAAAGAATTGCTTTTTTTACTGTTATTATAGCATTTATCTGTGTATTGCAGTACATTGTCACAGGCTCAATAATTTCTAAACAAACTATAACAACAGAAGCTGGCAATGTCAACAGTAGTGTTATTGGTATTATAGACAATGAAGAAGTTATACGCCAGAAATTTTGTTTTGAAAGAAAAGTTGTTCTCTCACAATTTATATTAAGCTTTGCTTCATTTGAGAGAGAAGATACTGGTGATACTGTGACTATCCAAATGACCGATGCTGACAATGATATTGTATATGAAACAAATATTGATGTAAATGATATAACCCCAGACCAGACATATGCTGTCAATATGGAGCATACTGTCACTATACCTAAAGGAGTGGTGTGTTGTATAAGAATTACATGTAGCTCTAAGGATTCACCATATGCAATTATACCAACATTAAATACTACAAACAGAACAAACCCTAACACTTATATGTCTACACTAAAAATGCAGACACGTAAGAAATCTTTAAATATATCATATACATACTCATATAGGCAGATATATCCACTTATAATTCTAATTCTGGAATTTGCTTTGATATTTATAATCTGCTTTGAGCATGTAACAGACTATGCTTCAGTATACAGAAAAAAACGTCTTAAACAGTTAAAGCGCAAGGAAAAAGGGACGGAAAAGAAACATAAAAAATCGTTTAGCATAAGAGATTTTGTTATTTATTGTCTTGCAGAGCCAAAAGTTGAAAGAATCATAAGAATGGCTATTACAGTATTAAATCCTATTGTGCTGTTTATTATTCTTGAAACAATGAATGATACAATTTCTGGAATGTATCCAAACATATGGATTTTTACATGGGTGCTGTTGTTAGCTGTGCAGCTAGTTTTATTTGCAATTTTTGGCAATATAAGCACAGCAATGGTTGTAATGGATGCAGTGCTTTTTCCAGTAGGACTTGGCAATCTTTTTATTTTAAATGTAAGAGGAACACCGCTGCTTCCATCAGATATATTTGGTCTTGCTACAGCTACAGAAGTTGCATCAACATATACATTAAAGTTTACGCCAGCCGAATTTATAATGATACCTGCATTTATTATATGGATTATGCTTATAATAAGATTTAAGAAGAAAACTATTCAGACAGGGTTATATAAGAAAGTTATAAGAAGAGCTACACCAGTTATAGCATCTGCTTTAATTCTTGTTGTGCTGTACAGTACAAATTTACTTGAAATTTGTGGCATAAAAGACAGTGTATGGAATAAAGTTGCTTCTTGTAAAACTAATGGTTTTTATATGAATTTCTTTATAAACCTAAGATATCTTAAGGTATCTGCACCAGCAGGATATTCACATGATAGAGTGACAGAAATATTAAAAAGTATAGATAATAGTACATCTAAACTTGAAACAGAAACAAGTGATAAACGAGTGAACAGTGATTTTAAAACTTGCACAACACTTAATGGTAAAAAGCCAAATATTATTTTAATAATGAATGAAAGCCTTGCTGATTTTTCGCTTATTGGCAGTGTAAACTATAATCGTGACCCTTTGGAATATATTCACAGTATGAAAGAAAATACCATAAAGGGGCTTGACTACGTATCAGTATTTGGAGCTGGTACAAGCAACTCTGAATTTGAAGCGATGACAGGCAACACTATGTCATTTTTCCCAAGTGGATGCAATGTATACCAACAGTTTATGCATGAGTCGACATATTCTTTGCCATCATATTTAAAAAGTCTTGGTTATACTTGCAATGCCATTCATCCTAGCAGTGGAACTAATTGGAACAGGGTAAACGCATATAAAAGTATGAAATTTGATAACTTTTTTACGATTGAAGATTTTCAAAATCCTGAATATATAAGATATATTAGTGATAAGGAAAGCTATAAAAAGGTTATTGAGCTTTACGAAAAACATGATAAATCATCGCCAATGTTTATGTTTGACATGACTATACAAAATCATGGAGGATATCAAACAAATACTAATTGGGATAAGCCTGTTTATGTTAAAGATTCTTACTATGATGAAGCAAAGGAGTTTTTGTCAGCATCTAAAGTGTCAGATGATGCATTTAAATATCTTATTGAATACTTTGAAAAAGAAGAAGAACCAGTTATTATATTTATGTTTGGTGACCACTGGCCGCAGGTTGAAACGGGATTTTATGAGGAACTGCTTGGTAAGCCACAGGATGAGTGGAATATTGATGATTTTCAAAAACGCTATGCAACACCTTTTGTATTATGGGCAAACTATGATATCGAAGAAGGGGACAATGTCGTTATTGGCAATAATCTTGTTGAAAATTTGATTCTTAAACAAGCAGGCATAGAACTTCCGTTATATAATAAATATGTTGAAAAAGTTTCAGAAACCATACCAGTTATGAATGTAAACGGTTTTATGGACACAGACGGAGCATGGCATAGATACAACTCAGATGAAACAGAAGAACAGGCAGAACTTATCGACAATTATAAAATTCTTCAATATGGATATTATAGTGATACTAATAAAGAAAAAATGTCGGAACTGTTTGGTATGGAGAATTAGGTAGTAGTATTGCATTGTTTTATACAGATGGGAGGAACATATGAAATATTTAAGACAATTTCTGATAATTATTGCAATATCCTTTATAGGTGAAGTGTTAAAAGAGTTGCTCCCATTTCCAGTACCAGCTAGCATATATGGTATGTTAATAATGTTTGTAGCACTTTTTACAGGAGTAATAAAGTTATCTGATGTTAGTGATACAGGAGATTTTTTAATAGAAATAATGCCTATTATGTTTATACCAGCTGGCGCTGGTCTTATAGATTCATGGGCAGTATTAAAGCCTGTACTACTTCCTGTATCTGTAATAACTATAATATCTACAGTTATAGTAATGACTGTATCAGGAAGGGTGACACAGTTTATTGTCAGGTATCAAAAAAATAAATTAATAGATAAACAATAGGAGACAATATGAACAATTTTTTAAGCAATTCCGTATTTTTTGGAGTATTTTTAAGCCTTACAGGATATGGTATTGGATTGTTTATTAAAAAAAAGTTAAACCTTGCACTGTTTAATCCACTTCTAATCGCTATTATAATTGTAATAGCAGTATTAAAAGTTACAGGCATTTCGTACAATAACTACAATGAGGGCGCAAAATATATAAGTTATCTGCTTACACCAGCTACAGTCTGCCTTTCAATACCACTTTACAGGCAGATTGCCATATTGAAAAAGGATTTTAAAGCTATTGCTGTAGGGATAATATCAGGTGTCTTATCCAGCATGGGAAGTGTACTTGCAATGAGTATAATTTTTGGATTGACACATGAGCAATACGTAACACTTCTTCCAAAATCTATTACTACAGCCATTGGAATGGGAGTATCAGAAGAACTTGGCGGAATTGTCACAATAACAGTTGCAATAATAATTATAACTGGTGTAATAGGCAATATAATTGCAAGTCCTGTATGTAAGTTATTTCATATAACGGAACCCGTTGCTATAGGTATAGGCATAGGTTCATCGGCACACGCAGTTGGTACAACCAAAGCATTTGAAATTGGGGAAACTGAAGGTGCAATGAGCAGTTTATCTATTGCTGTTTCAGGGCTTGTTACAGTAATTATAGCTTCAGTTTTTGCAGGGTTTTATTAGTAATGTTTTTTAAAGTTTTTTATTGTTAATGTGCCTTGAAAGTGTTATAATCAAAGAAAACAAAACGGAGGGGTTATTATGAAAAAATTAGTGATGGCGGGGTTGTCTGCTCTCCTTGTTGGAACACTGCTTACAGGCTGTGTTAAGATGAAGGAAAGTATTATTGTAAATAGTGATGGTTCATGCAGTATAAGTGGCGAAATCAATATTGAAAAAGACACAATGATTAAAACGTATTCAGAGATTCTTGGCAGCAGTGGTAGCAGTAATATTTTTACAGAACAGATGGTTGCGAAGGCTCTTGAGCAGCAGGGTTTTATTCCTGTGACTATTGATGGCAAAGATTACTACCAGATTGCGACTGATACACTGACTGGAATGAAAGATACTAAGTGTGATAGCATAATAGGTTTGTATAAATATCTATCTAAAAATCTGCCTGGTATATTGTACCAAAGCGAAAATAATGGTATAAGTTTATCTGAGACATCTGTAGTATTAAGGATGCCTGCGAGTGAAAATATAATTGGGGACATTATAGGAAGTGCAGGAAATGCTGTTGATACAAATAACACACTGATAAATGCGGCAGACAGTGAAAAAATATTAGAAAGCCTTAAGGATGCAATCGTGACATATAATGTTACATTTTCAGAGAAAATATCAAAAAAATCTTCTAATGTTACACTGTCAGATGATGGAAAGACAGCGACAGTTTCATTCCCTGTAATAACTGACAGAGCCTATGATGAGTATGCATATTGTGAAAATGATATTGCAGCAGAGGGAGCTTTAAATGGTATTACATATGGCAGTACAGTTACTGTTTCGCTTCCAGAGGGTGTTACTGCAACGTTAAATGGAAGTCCTGTTACTCAAAGTAGCATAAAATGCGAAAAAACAGGTATGTATAATTTTAAACTGTCAGATAACAGCCAAACTACAGAAACGCTTTGTTTTGCAGTTGATACAACAGCACCTGTAGTTGTAAGACAGAAGGATATTAGTAAACTGGAATTTAGTGATTTTTATAGTATTTTAGGAAAAGGATATATTGCTGTATATGACCCTGAAGGCGGAATAAAAGATATTCAGATAGATGGCAGCAGTGTACTGAACAGTGCTACATTAAATATGAAAGATATTCAAGATAAGAACAGTTTGTTAAGTTCATATAATATTTATAGCTTAAATACAGATGATTTTAATGAAGGCAGTCATTCAATAAATGTTTCTGACAACATAGGTAATAAAACAGAGCACACGTTTATCGTTGATAGAACAAAGCCTTCAGTAAAAGGTGTTAAAAATGCAAAGACATACAAAAAAGCAGTGACAATAAAGTTTTCTGATAAAAATGGAATTAAATCAGCAAAATTGAATGGAAAAACAGTAAAATCTGGAACAAAAGCCAGCAAAAAAGGCACTTATGTATTAAAAGTTACTGATAATGCAGGCAATGTTCAGACAGTGAAATTTAAAGTAAAAAAATAAAAGTTATTATAAAACAAAGTATGGAAGGATATATAAAATGCCAGCAAATAATGAATTAGAATTATTAGAAGCACTTGATGCAATGAAAAACGAAAGAAGCAAGGAAAATGCCGAACGACTGACAAAGCTGCTTGAAAATACTAATGTGCTTGTTCCAGCAGTAATGCCTAATAATACAGACCCAGAACTTTTGCAGTATATGACTGCCAATCCGGGTAAACCGATTCCTATGCCAAAAGGAGCACATCCTATCCCATGTGTACTTCAGAATAATGAAGGAACAAAATTTCTCCCAATGTTTACATCTGATGAAGAAATAGAAAAGGGAAAAGGACTTCCAAGATATCCTATTACACTAAATGTACCATTTAAATCCTGCATGGATTTAGCGGTTCAAATTGAAGACATTGCAGGTGCTGTAATTAATCCTTATTCACATAATATTGTAATCAGTGTAAGTAAGAGTACAAACAATAATGCTGGCAGTGCTACACAACAGGAACCAGAGGTAACAGAGCTTACAGAACAGCAGTTCCATTTACTAGTAAGACAACAGATGGAAGCAAAACTGCTTCCAGAAAAGATTTTTTCAGAGGGCGAGACATTTATTAAGGATTTAACAGAACGTAAGGGAGAATGTCTTATAGAATTTTTTGAAGAACCTTACGCTCAGACAGATTGCCCTTATTCAGCAGATGACTATGAATTTATGACATTGTTTATAAGTGACACATTACAGCTTACACGAATATCGATGCCATATGAAAATTTATCTCCTGGTATTGCACAGACTATTTTTGTAACATGGAATCCTCAAGAGAAAAAAGCTGGCTACTATGTCATACTTATGGGGAAAAGAGGAGAATTTAATAGACTTTTGGAAGTTACTCCTGAAAGAAAAGCAATAGACCATGGGGATGCACCAAATGAAGGAAGCGAGCTTCAAAGTATTATAGATATTGTTAATGCAAAATAAGTATTAAACATGAAATATTAAATGAAAAGAGGCTACTTATATAATGATAATATATCTTATCCGACATGGAAGGCAGAACAGTTCGGATTGTAATGTAAATGTACCTTTAGCAGAAGCAGGGCATACTCAAGCACGTCTTCTTGGAGAACGGATGAAAAGATACAAGATAGACACAATTTACTCAAGTGATATTATACGTGCTATAGAAACAGCTAAAATAGCGTTTAGCTATGATGAAACACTTGTAAAAAACCTTCAAATAAGACCGGGGCTTGCTGAGTTTGACTTTGGCATACTTACAGGGCAAAAAGATGAAGAAGTACAAAAGTTTTACCAAGAGTACTACAGTGAACAAATTGATAAATTTATAGAAGGCAGAGTCCAACAAGGGACAGCGTTAGATGAAGTAAATGCTTTTGTAGGTGATTTTTTTGTACCACCAGAAGAGATGTGGTATCCAGAAGGTGAAAACGGACCTATGGTACTTGAGCGTGTAATGCCTGTAGTAAAAGAATGGATAGAAAGTGATAAAAAAACAATAGCTGTGGTTACTCATGGAGGTGTAATACGTGTGCTTCTTTCTGCACTATTTGGCGGAGACTTTGCAAAGCGGCTTATGTTTGGAACCTCGCTTGAAAACTGTAGCATAACACAGATTCACTATGACAAGGAGAAAAATGGATTCTTTCTTGATAGGTTTAATGACTTTGCTCATCTTGAAACATATCCTGAACTTTTAAGAAATTTTAATACTAACAATGTAAAAAAACATGTATAGTATAATACAAAAAACATATTTCTTATTTCAATTTGCCCCATTTTGCATACAATAATATTAAATTGAGTATGTAAATGGGGCATAGTATGTTAATAACATTTGAAATTGCAATAGTACATGCAAAAAT
>CANOID010000047.1 GCA_947565985.1 uncultured Lachnoclostridium sp. | reverse complement strand
TATACACCAGTTCCATATATCAATTACACTGTCTCCTAATTTATCAAGCAAGATAACAGCAGCATATCTGCTGATATCTGCTATGGCTTGGAAAACTGTAACAAGAAACACTGTAACTGGACAAAATGCTTTATAAAAACATATTGCAAGAATAAATAAAATGCAAAGTGACAGTGTTAGTTTCCAGACCGCTTCCATATCCTTTGACAAACCTAATTTGTCAAAGGTCGCTCTTATACCATATATTCCTATTGTATAAAAAAACATTGTGAAAAAGCCATTTAAACAATTTTTCAATCTATTTTCTAAAAAACTTCCTAAGAAATAATGCAGACAATACCCTTGAAATATAACTACAACTATATATAACAGTTCTAATACCTTATACAACAGATATGCCTCCATTTTGCAAATACCACATATATGCCTTTACAAAATTTTTGTACTTCTTTTTTGCTAAGTAAACTCTGCTGCCATTTACAATGGTTATGCTATCATTATTATACTCTGTAATATGTGCCATATTAACGATATATGCTCTGTGGCAACGGTAAAAATTCTCTCCAAGTTGCCCTTCGAGTTCTTCCATTGTGGCATAAATTTCTATAAAGTTATTTGTTCCAATAGTGTAGATTTCTACTTTTTTTGCTCTGCTTTCAATATATAAAATGTCAGATTGGTCAAGTGTAAGATTTTTCTTTTTAATAAAAAGTACTCGTTTTTCTTTATTTTTTTCTACTTCCTTTACTGCTCTTTCTAATACCTCTCTAAATTTGCCTTCATTAACAGGTTTTAACAGATATTGAAATGCATACAAGTCAATAGCATCAAACACATACTCTCGGTTGCCTGTGACAAATATCAAAACAATTTCGTCGTGCTCTTTTCGCAGTATCCTTGCTGTTTCAATACCATCCATACCATCCATTTTTATATCAAGAAAAACAATATCAAACCGTTTTCGTGTTGCAAGCAATTCATTGCCTGTGGCATAGGCTTCTAAATAACAGTCTGGTTTTTGTTTTTCTATTAGGTGGCATATATATTCTTTTGCAGTTTTTTCATCATCTACAACTGCTATATTCAACATTTATCACCTACTATCATATTTTGTCTTTATTGCCCTAAAATCTATTTATAAAGGTATTCGTGTTAATTGTTATATTAATTATATCGGCAGAAATTTTTTACTCTTGGGGTGTATGGAATAAAATGCTTGTTTTTCGGGAACGAAAGGAAAATTGTAAAAAGTATTGTATTTTTATAGAACATATGTTATCATAATTAAAATATGTGAATATATAGAAGGATTGTACAAGATAAAGGATTGGAGATTTATTATGACAGATATTAAAATGATAGTTATGGATATGGATGGTACACTTTTAAATTCTGATAAAATAGTAAGTGGTTATACAAAGAATTTATTAAAAAAGCTCAGTAGTAAAGGTTATAAATTAGGAATTGCTTCTGGCAGACCAATAATTGGACTTAAACGAACGGTTTCAGCTCTTGGCATAGAAGCATATATTAATTTTATGACAGGTTCCAATGGTGCAGAGTTATATGACGTGGACACGGATAAGGAAAACTGTTTCTATCAGCTATCACCCGAAATAATAGATGAAATAATTAACCTTTATAAGCCCTTTGGTTTAAACCCATATGTTTACCAAGGGGATAATTGTTATGCATATAAAAGTGATGGCACGATTGAAAGGGCAGCTAATAATAATCATCTAGGAATTGTACTCTGTAATCTCAAGGAAGAGATAAAGACTTCACAGAGCAAGCTTGTATTTAGTACACCGCCTGAAAAGATGAAACAGGTAGAAGCTTTTTATGAACAACACAAGTCCAGCAAGTACAGAGCATTTAAATCACAGGAAGATATGTTTGAATTTGTGCATCCTGAACTTTCAAAAGTATATGGAATTGCATATTACTGTAAACAACATGAGCATAGTATACAGGAAGTGGTAGCATTTGGTGATACTACTAATGATATTGAAATGATAAAGGAGTGTGGCATTGGAGTATGTATGTGCAATGGCACAGAGGATGTTAAAAATGTGGCTGATATTGTAACAAAATATAATAATGATGAAGACGGGCTTGCAAAGGAGCTTGAAAATATTTTAGGGCTTGTATAAGAATTGCAATTTAAACAGGGAGGTATTAGAAATGGTATGGCTTAAGGCAGATTCTGGACTTGTAACTACATATAAAAAACTCATAATGGCATCAAGAGCCGATGTGGATTGGCAAGGAGAAATTTTAATCCAGAATAATACAATAATTCTTCCGGGTAGTATTAATTCACTTATATTTGATTTTGAATTAAAGAAAGTTTATCCCAATATAATTGATATTCCTGATCTTCAAGGTGAAGTATTTGAAACTGAAGGAAGAAAACTTTTAACAAATATATTTAACCTACTTGTTTATGTATTTGGAAAATGGGGAACATTGCCAGGAATAAGAGTTCCACACAGCTATGCCAGAATAGACCTGCTACTTAAACAAATTCTAAGAGAGATAAATGCAGAAGTTTATTATTCAGATAATGGCATAAAGTTTACAGTAAATGGGTTAAGTGTTGTATTCGAAGACATAATTCTTTCTGCAATTAACAAACTTAAAGCTGATGATAGAATGGAAAATGAGAGAATGCAGAAAGATTCTGCTGTAGAAGATGAATCAAGTGACGGACCGCAAGGGTTGTGGCATGATATAAAGTGGCAAACAGTTAGAGAAAGCTTTAATAAACAAAATTTAGATGATAAACTGGCAGCAGCCGGAAGACTTGGAAGCAATTTTTATATGATTCCATATATATGCCCTGGATGTGGCAGTCATCTTCATATGTCTGTCTACCCAAATGGAAAAGAATTTGTTATAGATACAGAAGAAGGAAAGGTATATATAGCAAGAGTATATATGTGCCCTGATTGTTGTCGCTTTTATACTCCAAAACCTGGAAAGCTAATGTCCGATGGCGAAGTGTATATTCTTGACTTTGATAATGATACAAAGGCAGCAGAAGATTATAAAAGGCTTATTGGAAAAAGGGGTAAAAAGACTTCTAATAGTAATTTTAATATGTATGAAACAGAATATTTAGATATGACACATGGTGGCAACAGAAGTCTTGCAAAAATATGTAGCAGGATTAATGAATTATCAGATGAAGACCTTGAAAGCTTACTTAGACAGATGGATGAAGGATTTTTTTCTGACAGAGAAATAGAGCAGTTTATGGCATATATTGAGCAGGAGCTTGAATACAGAAAAAATGCTGTACTTGATGCATATACTGCATTTAGAAAGGGTTTGAAATCGGAAAAGATAGGAGAAGATGGTGTTGCAGGAGGAGTAGAGAGGCACAGACCAGATTACAGTGTTTTTGATAAAGAGGAATTAGGGGATGATGAATTAGAAGAAGATAAGTTAGAAAATGATAGTATGATGGATGCGATTGTGAGAAGTTATATGGGTGTTGTGGATAACGATGACGGCTCTGCGGATAAAACGAAATCAGAAACAGAAGCGGAAACGCAAACACAAATAGACAGACCAATGGAAACACCAATAGAAACACAAACAGACATACATATAAAATCCAAGCAAAAATCACAGACAGAGGATAATTTAAACAAGACCAAAAAGAAATATAGTTTTTTCTCTAAGAAAAAAGACAGCAAGGGTAGGGGCATTGACAAACATATAAAAGACACTAATAGTGAACTGAAAATTAAAAATGACATAGAGCTAGAAGATGATATAGAAAATGTAAAAAACATTGAAAATATTAAAGATACAAAAAGCATTAAAAGTATTGGAGATATAGAAAATATTAAAAGTATAAATAATACAGAAAGTAATAAATATGACAATAAGAAAAATAGAGAAAAAACAGGTAGTATAGATACAAACATTATTACATCAGATATATTGACAGAAGAAATAAATGCAAGTAGAAATAAAAAATATACAGATATACAAAAACTGGTCAAGGATATTGAAAATAGCACATTAGACAATGAAGATAAGGAAGAACTTCTTAGACAATTACAAGATATGCTTGAACAGAGTGGCAAAAGAGAACTTGATTATTTGATATCACATATTCCACAGAATGACAGTAAAGAACGTTATAGAAGAATTAAAGAACGCATTAAATCTTATAGTGCAATTGACACCAGTAAATATGAAGAAATTGTTGATAAGTTTATACAAAATGCAGAACGGGCAGAGCTTTCTTCAATTGTCAGAAAAGCGGGGATAGGAGACAGACGTCGAATACTTGAATTGATGGAAAGCTTAAAAGATGGTGATTTTGCCCCTGAAATTCTTAAAGAGTACAACGATGAACTGTACAGACAACTTAAAGAGATTGATACGGAAACTGTAAGAAAAATTTGTCCAGATATATCAGCACTAGATGTCAAGGATGGCATATATGTTATGCATGAAATAGAAGCAGCAGACATTATCCAAGAACTTAAATCTGAAATGACAGCACTTATAGACAGAAGACTTACACGAATGAAAACAGAAGAAAGTATGCAGCTTGTTGAAAAGCTCAAAAGAAGCTTGGATAAAAATATAGAAGATAGTACAAGAATACACTATTATAATGCTGAGAAAATGCAAGAGGGTGAGAATACAGATAATGAATCTATTCTTATCAGAAATGCAATAAGCAAATATGCTGTCTTGCTTGGTAGGTATGAATACCCTGTTATGATATGTGATTCATCGCTTTTTGGTAATGGAAAGGATGGATTTATAATTACACCTGACCATATTTTTTACAAAGGTATAGTAAAATCTGGTAAAATAAATGTAATAGATATTGAAGAAATTGTTTTAGACAGTGGCAAGACTGGAAAAGCCATATTTATAAATAAAACATCAGGAAATAAATTAAAACTTCCATGTCCACTTAAAGGTAAAGACCAAAAAAATATGGCTATAGCACTAAATGATTTTACCACTTATTTAAAAAGTAAACCAAAATCAAGAAGTGTTGAATATATGTCACAGGAAAAACATACTGTGATATGTTGCTACAGATGTGGTCATGTTTTTAGGGAAGGAACAATTTGCCCTAAATGCGGAAGCCATAATTAGAAAAAATTTAATAAAAAAGCAGGGTAAACTACCACAGACCTTTATGGTCTGTGGTAGTTTAATAGTATTTACAATGCTTCTATATCTACTCCTTTTAGAAGCTGGTTTTTATGAATCTCTGTGTCATCGTCATCCAAAATATAAACTCTGTAAACCAGTACACACATTTGTTCACCCACTTTTACAGGTCGTCTTTCTAATGAGCGGTTAGCTGTAAGTAAAATACCATTTACCTTAAGTGTAAGCTCTTGATAACTTCCTCTAAATGCAATATTTGTAATAATACCAGTTTCAGTTGCCTGTATAAGATTTTTAAACTTTTCGTTATCGCTTTTAAATGCTTCTACAAATTCTGGTCGCACAATTGCCTGTTTTCCTTTTGGAAGATTACCAAAGCCCTTAAAACCACTGAAGTCATCAAGTATTGCAGAAGTTCCTATAAACTGTGCTACAAATGAGGTTCTCGGTTTTTTATAAATTTCTATAGGTGTCCCCATCTGTTCAAGTTTTCCCTCATTTATAATAATAATATCATCTGCTACTTCCACTGCTTCTTCTTGGTCATGTGTTACAAAAATGCTGGTAATGCCTACTTTCCCAATCATTTCTTTAAGCCATCCTCGCAGTTCTTTACGTACCTTGGCATCAATTGCAGCAAATGGCTCATCTAAAAGCAATAACTGTGGATTTGGTGCAAGAGCTCTGGCAAATGCTACACGCTGGCGCTGTCCACCCGAAAGTTGGTCTGGATAGCGTTTTTCCATGCCCTCCAGTCCCACCAGTTTAACTAGTTCTGTAACTCTTGCATTAATCTTTTGTTTATCTTCCTTTTGTACACGCAGACCAAAGGCAATATTTTCATATACTGTCATATAACGAAATAACGCATAATTCTGAAACACGAAGCCGATTCCTCTGTCTCTTGCAGATATGTCATTGACTATTTTTCCCTCAATTACTACGTCGCCGCTGTCCTGTTGCTCTAAACCTGCAATCATTCTAAGGATTGTTGTCTTGCCACTTCCACTAGGACCTAAAAGGGCTACCATTCTTCCTTGTTCTACGCCAAAATTAATGTCTTTTGCCGCCTCAAAATCACCAAAATTTTTATTGATATGCTTCATTTCCACATACATAGTCTATTCCGTTACTGAAAACTTATAAAAGTTTATAAACTTTATGTTTCATTCCTTGTTCAACGTGTCCGTTTTTGAAATGACAAGCCATAATCTACTCACGTTTGGTATGACACTCCAAAGGCGTAAATTCCCGACTAACGTATCGGTACATATCAATAGTGTTGTTTAAAGTAACTAAACTATTGATTTACCATAGTTAAAAAGATTTATACTTACCAGCTTTTATAATGTTATTCAGTAACTATCTCCTTTCTTACTTATACCGATTTTTTCTATATTTTTATAAAGTTTTCTAATATTTTATTCACTGATTATCAGTCTCCATCACTTTTCCCTTTTGCCGCGGTATTCTACTATCTGTTTTAAAATTAACATTATAACCGCCATAAGTACCAAAAGAGAAGATACGGCAAATGCCTGTGTAATTGAATCTGCACTGCCTGCCATATAAAGAGCATCTATTTCTAGTGGCAGTGTAAAAGTCTTTCCTCTTGCCTTGGAAACTGCATAAACCGCACCAAACTCTCCAAAAGCTCTTGCAGCACACAAAATCATTCCATAAAGTAATGCCCATCTGATATGAGGAAATGTCACTTTTGTAAAAATAGTAAGACCTTTCGCTCCCATCATGGCGGCTGCTTCTTCCTCTGCACTTCCCTGTGCCTGCATAACTGGAAGCAGTTCTCTTGACACAAATGGAAAGGTTACAAAGATAGTGGCTAAAACTACTCCTGGAACAGAAAAAACTAAAGCTATATCTGTTCCAAATACACCATTAAACCAATCTATTATTGGTTTTGCCCAGCCTGCCCTGCCAAATGTCATAATAAAGGCAAGACCTGCAATAACTGGTGAAATGGAAAAAGGTATATCAATTAGTGTAGACAGTACTTGTTTTCCGCGAAAGTCAAACTTTGTAAGTAACCATGAGGCACACAGTCCAAAAAATGTATTTACTACCAGTGCTATTACAGTAGCGATAAGTGTAACACTCAATGCTGACAGTGTATTTTCTGCTGACAAAGCATTTTTGTAAATCTCAATGCCATCTCTTAGAGAGCGGTAAATAACCTCGGCAAGAGGAAATACCAGCATAACAATAAAGAACAGTACACTAATTCCAATCAGCAGATATGGCACTAGTTTTGATTCTTTATTATTATTTTTCTTTGTATTTTCCATGCTTATATGCTCCTTCCTACTGTTTTGTCCTGCGTCCAGCAGTAATTTGTATTATATTAATGAGGAACAGCAGAAAAAAAGAAACTAACAACAGCACCAGTGCAATCGCAGCAGCCCCTTCATAGTCCACATTTCCAGAATTAAGTTTCTGCATAATAATGTAAGAAACCACCTGTGTACCTTCTTTTGCACTGTTGCCTGATATATAAATAACACTGCCATATTCGCCGATTCCCCTTGCAAGTGCGAGTCCAAAGCCAGTCAACAATGCGGGCATAAGCTCTGGAAGGATAACTCTCCTAAATGTATAAATGCGGCTTGCACCAAGCATTGTACTTGCCTCTTCATATGTAACTGGCAACTTTTCTAATACAGGCTGCAACGCTCTTACTACAAAAGGAATACCAATAAAGACAAGTGCAATAGTCAGTCCCACCTTAGTATATGATGCTTTAATTCCAATATGTCCAAGCAATTTTCCAAGTATTCCCTCATCAGAATACATCTTAGACAATGTGATACCTGCAACAGCAGTAGGAAGTGCAAATGGAAGCTCAATCATTCCATCCATAAGACGCTTACCTGGAAATTCATAACGTACCAGCACCCATGCCAGAATCAATCCAAACACACAATTTAAAACTGCGGCTATAAAAGCACAGCTTATACTGGTAGCAAATGCTTGCGTCACATTTGGACGCATCATCAGCTCAAGAAATTCCTTCCCTGACATATGAAAGGCATATACTAAAACGGATGCCAATGGAATAAGGATTAGCAAGGAAAGCATAGCTATACTGATTCCCATAGTTAGCCCAAAGCCTGGCAGCACACTTTTTCCTTTCTTCGCTTTTCTGCTCATTATGTTACCTCCAGCTATATTTAGCTATATTATTGATTGTAAATTTCGTCAAAGATAGCATCATCTTCAAAGAAATCTTTATATGCCTGATTCCAACCGCCAAAATCATCTATAGTACACAAATCAACAGATAAATCAAATGTGTCTGAAAATGTTTTTAAAATTTTTTTATTGCTTGGGCGGTAGTAATTCTCCCCTGCTAACTTTTGTGCATCATCTGAATAGAGATATTCCAGATACTCTTTAGCTACTTCCTGTGTACCATTTTTATCTGCATTTTCATCTACAATAGCTACAGATGGTTCTGCCTTTATACTTATACTAGGTGTAATCATTTCATATTCGTCAGGATATTCAGCAACAGATAATAAAGCTTCATTTTCCCATGCAATCAGTACATCGCCCTGTCCATTTTCTACAAATGTAGTAGTTGCACCTCTAGCTCCTGAGTCCATAACCAGTACATTATCATAAAGCTTTGACATAAAATCTTTCATCTGTGTTTCATCACTACTAAACTTTTTATCTGCATAATACCATGCAGCAAGGAAATTCCAACATGCACCACCTGAAGACTTAGGGTCTGGTGTGATAACACCTACACCTGGTTTTACTAAATCATCCCAATCATGTATGTCTTTTTCATTGCCTTTGCGAACTAGAAATGTAATTGTAGATGTATATGGAGAACTGTTGCCTTTAAACTCATCAAGCCAACCTTCTTCAATTAGTCCTGCCTCTTCAATCATCGTAATATCATGTGCTAATGCTAGTGTTACTACGTCTGCTTCATTTCCTTCTACTACAGAGCGTGCTTGTGAACCTGAGCCACCATGTGACTGTGTTACTTCTATCGTCTTTCCTGTAGTTTCTTTATAATGCTCTGCAAATATCTTATTATACTGTTCATATAACTCTCTTGTAGGGTCATATGACACATTAGTAAGTGTCACTGTATCGCTTTCTTCTTTACTGCTGCCGCCACTCTGACTGCTGCCATCTTTACTGTTGCCACATCCTGTCATAGTGCCAAGTAACAACATTGTTGACATTCCTAATATAATTCCCTTTTTTAAAATATTTTTCTTTCTCATGAATAAATCCTCCTTAATTATAGATATTAACACAAACGTTTGTGTTGTATTATTTAACGATTTGTGGTATTATTGTTCTGGAAACAAATAAAACAATAACTTATTTTTCCTGTTTTGTCAAACTGTTTTTATGCAAACGTTTGTGTCAATATTTTAATAAATCGAAAGGAGCTATATATGTCTTTAAAAAAAATTGCATCTATGGTTGGGACTTCTGTTTCCACTGTTTCAAGGGTTTTGAATAATACTTCTTCCACCTGTGCATCTAAAGAATTACAAGATAAAATTTGGGCAGCAGCAAGACAGATTAATTACCACCCTAATGAAAACGCACGTTCATTAAAAAAATCGTCTGAACCTGTCAAAATTCTCCCAAATATTTCTATTGTGCTGGCACGCATTTCATCACTTGAGGAAGACCCGTTTTTTTCTGAGTTATTCCGTGACTTAGAAATAGAACTATTAAAACAAAATGCTTCCATTAACAATGTTATCTATGCCAATGAATCTCATTGTGAAAACATTACCCGTTCAGATGGTGTACTTATTCTTGGACGTTGTTCCCACAAACTCTTAGAAAATATCAGCAGACAGAATCGCAATGTGGTAGGTATCTGGCGCAATCCAATGAATTTTAATGTGGATGAAGTAGTATGCGATGGTAAAAAAGCGGCAGAGATGGCGATGAAATACCTGTTTTCACTAGGACACCAAAGAATTGCCTATATTGGTGACTGCTCATTTGAAAGGCGCTATGTGGGCTACTGTGATATGCTGATTCGCAATGACATTCCTATGGATTATGAGTTAATTAAACAAACAAAAGGGGATGCAGAAACAGCATTTTCAGAACTATTAGAAAAAAAACTAGCAAAAGAGACAGATTTTACTGCTGTTTTTTGTGCTAATGACAATACTGCTATCCATGTGTTGGAATTGCTAAAAGCGAAAAAACGCCAAATTAAACAGCCCATTTCTGTAATCTCTATTGACAATATTGAGGCAGCACAGAATACACAGCCATATTTAACCACTATACATATTCCACACCAAGAAATGGCACATATGGCGGTTGCCCTGCTTTTAGACCGTATATCTAAGGAACACAAAGAGGTTGTACGCATTGAATTTCCGTGCAGGATTATGGAACGCAATAGCTGTTACCAATGTAGCACCAATTAAATATCTGTGGTACAATAATTTATATTAATGGTCACAAGAGTATAATTGAAATGGAGGAAATTTATGGAAGAGGCATTAATTAAGGCAAAAGACGGTTATAAACTGTGTTTACATATTTTTGAAGCTGACAGTCCAAAAGGCATTGTTCAGATTATTCATGGAATGGAAGAACATCAAGAACGATATGAAAAGTTTACAGAAGTATTAAATAAAGCAGGTTATACTGTGGTCTCATCTGATATGCGTGGGCATGGCTATAATGCACCAGTGCTTGGTTTCTTTAATGAAAAAGATGGGTATAAGTATCTTTTATCAGACCAGAAAAGGATAACTGCTTATATAAAAAAAAGATTTAAAACTGATAAAGTTATTATTTTTGCACATTCTATGGGTACTATTATTGCAAGAAACCTTTTACAAACTCAGTCTGATAGCTATGAAAAAATTATTTTATCAGGATATCCGTGCAGCCCCGGAAGATTAATTTTAATGTTTGGGATAGCTTTAACAGATTTTATTGCAAAAACCAGAGGAGCAAACTATTATTCAGTTCTTGTAGAGTATCTTGCAATTGGCAGTTTTAATAGAACAATAACTAATCCGAAGACATCGCTTGATTGGATTAGTGTAAACGAAGAAAATGTATCTTCTTATATCAATGACCCATATTGCGGACATGGATTTAAAGTTTCAGCCTTTAATGACTTATTTCATCTGTCACAAAATATGACAGAAACTAAACGTTATAAAAATATTAATGAAAACCTGCCCATACTGGCTCTAAGAGGTGGGAACGACCCATGTACAGGGTTTGAAAAGGGCAGCAGGGCAAGTATAAATACACTGAAAACAGCAGGATTTAAAAATATAAAACAAATAAAATATACCAATATGCGTCATGAAATTTTAAATGAGACACGCAGTGAAAAAGTTTACAGGGATATTGTAAAATTTTTAGGATAACTCTACTAAATTGATAAAAGCTTATATAAAGACTTATTTATGACATTTTTTCTTTTTGCAGGAACATGATGGACATAATACATCAAGGATTTTAGCAACTTCATCCCACGATTTTTTCAGACACAGTGCTTTGTGGTTTAACGTAAGATTGCACTGTGTTTTTTTAATAATAATTTGTTTAAATCCCATATATTAATTTTCCTTAAAAATATTTTATTGTATATATTATATGAAAAAACCAATACTATGATATAAATTAACCTAAATGCAATCTAAGTTTAAGAAAGATTTAAGGAATAAATCTTGTATTTTATGATATATTATATTAGCAAGATAAACTAATTTTTAACATCTTAAATTAACTGGACAGGAGAAATTATTTTGAAGGACAAAACAGAGTTTAAAATATCAAAACGTACAGTGGCATATATCTGCATAGTGTGTGCTTTAGTTTTAATTATAAGCGTTATAATGGCAGAAACTGTTTCATTAAAATATGAGAATACATATTCTATAGAAACATCAAAGCTTCATCCATATTAAATGAAGCTTTGGTGTCTTTTAATGTTATACAAGCTTTCTTCCACAATTTGGACAGAAATTACTACCTGTGGTCTTCTGTCCGCAGTCTGGGCAAAAGTTAGGCATACCAGTGCTTGTAGTGCCAGACTGTATAGCTTTTCCTACCATCTGATTTGCCATCTGCATCCCCATCATCATTCCTGCCATATCTCCTGCCATGCTTCCTCCGTTAAGATTGCCAGATGCCATTGCGTCTGTCATAGATACTTGCTGGTATCGTCCGATATCACCAATCATATTTTGTGCAGCATTTTTATTAATCATTTCCTGTATTTCAGAAGGATAGTTAAAGCTCATAATCTGAAATCCTGTTATTGTCATTCCATCTTTCATAATCTGCATATCAAGGTCATCTTTAATGCCATTTGCTATATCAAAAGCATTTGCTTGCAGATTAAACATATCCTTTCCTTCTTTAGTAATCCATTTCATAAGGAGCTGATCAATAACCGAAGTTATACGCAGCTTTATATCTTCAACACAATACTGCTGTTTAAGCCCAGCTATATTGTCTATCAAAGTTACGTAATCATTCACTTTAATCGTAAATGTTCCATTAGCACGTATTGGAAGCCCACCAGGCATATTTGGTGCAGGAATATTTACAGGCGATTTAGTCCCCCATTTTATTATAAATTCTTTAGTGCTTACAAAAAGAACTTCTGCACGCATACCACTGTTAAATCCAAACTTAAATCCTTTTAATGATGAAAGAAATGGAATAATTTGTGATTCAATATCATATTCACCATCATCTTTAAAAACACCTTCAATTTTTCCATTATAGAGAAATAGAGCATCCTGACCGGGTTTAATTATAAGTTTTGAACCTTTTTTTATTTCGCGGTTGCTCCACTTCCAAAAAATCATGTCGTCACGCCATTCTTCCCATTCGACTACATTGGCTAACTGCCCTGAAAAAAATCCCATAAAGTACCTCCAAAATTCTTTATTAAAAGCTTCTTCCACCACCGCTGCTGTGACTGCTGCTGCCACTTTGGACACTGCCGCTTGCAGACTGCGATTTAGGTTTAGGTCTACGTGTAACAGTTGTGTGGGTGTATCTATCAAATCTGCCTATTACTTTTGAATTATTTTTATCGAGATATGTGCGGCTATTTGTTGTTGTGTGTCCACTAGAGCTATATGCTGCTAACGCAACAGATACTATTGCCAAAACAAGACATAAAATAAATTGTATAAGTGACGAAAAAATCAAACTGTCAAACTTAGGTGGCTTACCCATATATGTATATGCCCTGTTACAAAATTTTTCAATAGCAGAGTAATATTGTTCATCAGCCATATCATCATACATATAATCCAATATCTTATTGCATCTTTTATCCGTAATCATATTTTTTGCAGTTCCATACCCCTGTATTTCATATATTCGGTCACCAGAATACATCCCTATCATAAGAATTATAACATTTGTGTTCTTATGTGCCAATACAAACTGCTCCATTTCGTATCCAAAATCCATGCTGCCACTTATATTAGGAGCAGTCCAAATATAAACAGATGTATTGTATTCCTTATATATCTTATCACACAAGATTCGTAATCCGTCTTGCTTGTCATCAGCAATAATCCCAGCATCATCCTGTATCAGCGTGTCTGCACTTGCAATTTTGCCTGCTGTCATACATAAAAATACAACTACAAACAGCCAAAAAGTATATCTATATATATATTTAATACAAGTTATCATAGCACAGTTCCTCCCATAAGGATTGTTATTATTCGGCAAATAATAAAAAGTACTATTGTAATTGTCACTACACTGACTGTAATCTTAGATTTACTTAAAGGGGGACTTCCTGCTATTTTACCTGTCTGTCCATTCATTGCAAAAGTGTATTCCGAATTGTCATAGTCATAATAAACCATCCATACCGGAAAAAGTACATATTCTGCACTGCGTTGTGCTATTTGGCAGTCACAGTTTACTATATTCACAGAAGAATACCCCACAATGCTGCCTGATATATAGTCTCTCATATAATCAGACACACGCTTTTGTATGCGTGAAAACATCTCTTTATCAGTGTAGTTATACTTTTCTGATATAAAACCCGCCAGATAAGGTGTATTAAACTTTTTCATATTGCCGTAGTCAAATGGTTCAAGCTGGTCCATAAGAGTATCTGGCATCTTTTCCGACGCATCGGCAGGAATATTACTATATCTAGTATCAACTTTTCGATATACATTAAAATGACTTGTTTTAGTAACAATGGTATCCCCTTCATCATGTGTATGAATGCGTGTACAGTGTGCAAAGGCTTCTCCATGCCCCTGTACATCATAGAGCCAAAATGGAACGTACATACCCGTAAGGCTTTTAATCCTATCAGCCTGCTTAAAACCACGAGGCATAAACAGTCCATGGTGACACCACTTTTTAAAAGCGGCTTCTGCCTCTTTTTTTGATATAGTAAAAGGTATAACTTTAGATGGCGCAAGTACACCTGATAGTCTGTCACCAAGTACAACAGGTGAACCACAGAAACTACAAGTCGTTGCAGTGGTATCTTTATCTGTAAGCAGTATTGCACCACAGTTATTGCACTGATACTGGCTGGCTTCATCGCCTTCAAAAGTAGTGGTGTGAAAATGTTGTTCAAAAGGTTTAAAATCCTGTGCTTCGTAATCTTCTATCACTTCACTATGACCACAGCTATCACAGTAAAGCTTGCCTGTTTTACTGTTAAAAACCATATCTGCCCCACAGTCAGGGCATTTATATTGTATTACCATATCATTTACCAAGACTTGCTTTTAATGCAGCAAGTTCATCTTCAATATTAGAATCCATACAAGCATCACTGTCATACTTAGCTTTAAGGTTTTCTATTTTTTCATCACACTTGGCATTGTTTAATTCTGCCATTGCATTAGCTCTATCAAGCATCTGTTCTGCCTTTTCTTCCATGTCTTTAAATGCACTGATAGAACTGTTAGCACCACTTGCACTAGAAACCATTTCATTTATATGCTCTGTTGCACGTGCAATATTCATCTTTGCCTTAACTGCATCTCGTCTTTTCTCAAGGTCTGCAATATCCTTTGCCAGTTTGTCATTCATTGCACGCATATTTTCTGAGTTGGCATAGGCAGTTTCATACATTTGACGCAGTTCATCTTGTTTAGCTATAAGTGTCTGTTTTTTCTCAAGAAATATTCTGGCATCAGAATCATTGCCAGCAGAAACAGCTTTTATAGTATACCTCTGTATCTTTTCAATTTCCTCTGTACATTCATCAAGTTTTCTTTTTGCTCTCTGTTCTTCTGCCATAACTGCAGCAGTTTCAGACTTTACTTTGCCAAGGTCACTTTGTAAATTACGCAGGCACTGGTCAATCATTTTTTCAGGGTCTTCTGCTTTATCAAGAAGTGCATTGATGTTTGACGACATAATGTCTTTAAAACGAGTTAAAATTCCCATAAAGCCTCCTTTTTTTAAACAACTTTTTAAGTATAGTAGTTTTATACTAAGACTTTTTAATTCAGATGTCAAGAAAAAATTAAATTAGTTAGAGTCATGTTTGCTAATGGTAATAAGATTGACTAATTGCCAATCATAAAGTACACTATAATAAAAATGCTGTAAAAAATTAACATAGAACTATAGAAATGAGGTTTTTTAATGTGGATTGCAGATAAATGGCAAGATTATGAAGTTATAGATACATCATCTGGAGAAAAGCTTGAAAGATGGGGCAGTTACATACTTATACGTCCTGACCCACAAGTAATATGGCAGACAGAAAAAAAAGACACAGGCTGGAAAAGGTGCAATGGACATTACTACCGCAGTAATAAAGGCGGCGGTAACTGGGAATTTTTTAATATGCCTGATACATGGCAGATAAGTTACAATAACCTTCGATTTAACTTAAAACCATTCCAGTTTAAGCATACAGGATTGTTTCCAGAACAAGCAGTAAACTGGGATTGGACAGGAAACAAGATAAAAAATGCTTCACGAGAAATAAAAGTGTTAAATTTATTTGCATATACTGGTGGTGCTACTTTAGCGGCAGCAGCGGCAGGTGCAAAGGTTACACATGTCGATGCATCAAAGGGAATGGTATCATGGGCTAAAGAGAATCTTGCTTTATCGCATCTTAAAGATGCACCAGTACGTTTTCTAGTCGATGACTGCGTAAAGTTTGTAGAACGTGAGATAAGACGCGGCAATAAATATGATGGAATTATTATGGACCCTCCTTCTTATGGACGAGGTCCAAAAGGCGAAATTTGGAAAATAGAAGATAAAATACATCCTTTTATAAAACTATGTGTAAAATTATTATCAAACAAACCATTGTTCTTTCTTATAAATTCTTATACTACGGGACTACAGCCAGCTGTTTTATCATATCTGCTGGATTTAGAAGTTACAAGCAAGTTTGGAGGAAAAGCAAATGCACAGGAAATAGGGCTTCCTGTCACAGCTAATGGGCTTGTGCTTCCTTGTGGTGCATCAGGACGGTGGGAAATTTAAAAATATTAACCATAGTTTGACTACAGAATATAATAATGATATAATTTGATAATTAATGTACTGTAAAAAGTGCAAAAACAAGTTTGTACCTATGCGCTGACTGGCAACAGACTTGTTACGAAAAAAAGCAGCGCAGAAATGGGAGAATTTATGAAACATAAGGTTAAGCTTAAAGGCATTTTAAAGTTATATTTAAGATGGCCTGTTTTGCTTAGTGTATTGTTTATCGCAATGGATATACGTTTATTCGTATACGGCAGACAGGCGGGTATCACAGGGCTTTTTTTCCTTCTGTTATATATTCTGACCAGCAGTATAGTTTATTCAACAAGCAGAAAACGTATACAGCGGGAACTCATTGAATTTGCAATGAATTATGGACAGTTGCAGATGGAAATAGTCGAAAACCTGACAGTGCCATATGCTATTTTAAACGAAACTGGACATTTCCTGTGGGGTAATGAAGAATTTGTCAAAGTTATAGTAAATAAAAAAGCAGCAAGACGTAGTATCAGCAATATTTTTCCAGAGATTACTGAAGATAGACTGCCTCGTGACTACGATTTACAGGTAGTGCATATTAAGTTTAAAGATAGATATTACAGGGCAGATATGCGATTTGTTGTCTCTGAAAATGTTGGAGAACTTGATGTAGATGGTCATAATGATATAAGCCAGCTTGTAGACTATAACAGTATTATTTCACTATTTCTACACGATGAAACAGATATGATGGAGCTTGAGCAGAAAAGGGAAGAAGAAAACCTTGTTGCTGGTCTTTTATATATTGACAACTATGATGAACTTATTGACAGCATAGATGATGTGCGTCAGTCTCTTATGACAGCACTTATTGACAGAAAAATTAATAAATACCTTCAAGGTATTGATGCTATATCTAAAAAAATTGAAAAAGATAAAATTTTCTTTGTTTTTAAACAGTGTTATCTTGCAGAATTAAAAACTGACAGATTTTCTATACTAGATGAAGTACGCAATATAAACATTGGCAATGGTCAGATAGCAACAATAAGTATAGGGATAGGCATTGGTAAAGACACTTTTATGGAGCGTTATGACTTGGCACGAGCGGCTATTGACTTAGCACTTGGGCGAGGTGGTGACCAAGCAGTTATTAAAGGTGTAGACCAAGAACAGTTTTTTGGAGGCAAAAGCGTACAGGTTGAGAGAAATACACGTGTAAAAGCCCGTGTAAAAGCTCACGCTCTTAAAGAACTTATAGAAGGCAAAGAACGTGTTATCGTTATGGGACATTCCATTGGTGATGTTGATTCATTTGGAGCATCTGTTGGAATTTACCGTATTGCACATACTCTTAACAGAAAGGCACATATTGTACTTGGAGATATGAATTCATCTGTTAAACCTATTGAAGCGAGGTTTTATACAAAGGAATATGAAGATGATATGATGATAACAAGTCAGATGGCAATTGACCTTATTGATGAAAGCACACTGCTTGTTATAGTTGATGTAAATAGAGGCAATCATACAGAGTGTCCAGAGCTTATAGACCTTGCACAGACAGTCGTTGTGATAGACCACCACAGACAGGCTGGCGACGCAATCGACAAAGCAGTGCTTTTTTATATTGAGCCTTATGCGTCATCCGCAAGTGAAATGGTTGCTGAGATATCACAGTATATTGGCAATGGTCTTAAATTACGACCTGCTGAGGCAGAGGCGATGTATGCTGGCATAATGATTGACACTAACTATTTTTCAGCTAGGACAGGTGTCAGAACATTTGAGGCAATGGCATATCTTAGACGGAGTGGTGCTGATTCCGTAAGAGTACGCAAAGCATTCCGTGAGGATTTAAGTGAATATAAGGTACGTGCTGCCGCAATACAAGACACAGAACTTTATAAAGATGTATATGCAATAGCTGAAAGTCAATCAGAAGACATAGAGTCTCCAACTGTTGTCGCATCTAAAATTGCTAACTCACTTCTTGACATAAATGGTGTAAAAGCCTCTTTTGTACTTACAAAATACAAGGGCAAGATTTATATAAGTGCTCGCTCTATAGATGAAGTAAATGTTCAAGTAATGATGGAGAGAATCGGCGGAGGCGGACATATTAATATGGCAGGAGCACAGCTTGTAGATAAAAGCATTGCTGAAGCCAAAGACATTATAAGACAACAAATTGATATTATGATTGAGGAAGGAGAAATATAGAATATGGAAGTAATATTATTAGAAGATGTAAAATCGCTTGGTAAAAAAGGCGAACTTGTTAAGGTAGCTGATGGATATGCAAGAAATTATATTATTAAAAAGGGTCTTGGTAAAGAGGCAACAGCACAAAACCTTAATGAGCTTAAATTACAAAAAAAACATGATGAAAAAGTTGCCAAAGAAAAGCTTGATGCTGCTAAGGCATTTGCAGAAGAATTAAAAGATAAATCTGTGACCCTTTCTATTAAAACAGGTTCTGGTGGAAGAAGCTTTGGCTCTGTATCTACAAAGGAGATTGCAGCAGCAATAAAAACACAACTTGGATATGATATTGATAAAAAGAAAATGTCACTTGATGTTCCTATAAAATCACCCGGAACATATACACTTACAATAAAACTCCATGCAAAAGTTACAGGGGGGCTTGATATTATTGTTAAAGAAGCTTAAATAATGCTGTTGTCCAAAATGGAGGATTAAAATGCAGGAGGAAGCGATTAAGAGAATACCACCTCACAATGTAGAGGCTGAGCGTGCAGTTATAGGTTCCATGATTATGGATGCCGATGCTATACTTATAGCTTCAGAAATGCTTACAGTAGATGAATTTTATCAGGGACAGTATGGAATAATATTTGCTACACTTTCAGAAATGTATAAAACAGGAATTGGCGCAGACATTGTAACGCTTCAAGATAAATTGCGTGAAAAAGAAGTTCCGCCAGAATTGGCAAGCGTAGAATTTATAGGGGGACTGATAGGAAGTGTACCTACATCTGCCAATATAAGACGCTATGCAGAAATAGTACATGAAAAAGCAATGCTTAGAAAACTTATCCAAGTTACAGAACGGATAAGCAATATGTGTTATATGGACAGGCAGCCTGTAAGTGAAATATTAGATGAAACAGAGAAAAGTATATTTAATGTTTTGCAAAAACGTGGTGGAAGCAGCTTTGAGCCTATACGAGATATAGTATTGAGAACTCTTGACAGCATTGAAAATGCAGCAAAGCAAAAGGGACATATTACAGGGCTTGAAACAGGTTTTAGAGACTTAGACTATAAAACTGCTGGGCTGCAAAAATCTGACCTAATTCTTATTGCGGCAAGACCTGCAATGGGCAAAACCGCATTTGTATTAAATATCGCAGAATATATGGCTCTACACACGAACAGC
>CANOID010000046.1 GCA_947565985.1 uncultured Lachnoclostridium sp. | reverse complement strand
CACCAATAACTACAAGCACAAGTTTGTAAGTAATAGTTACTATAATAAGAACCATTGTAGATATTGTAAGCGACAGCCCATCCTTTTTCATAAAATAAAGCTGTGCTGGCTGTCCTCCAGAAGCAGATGGAGTAATAAGCACGAAAAAAAAACCAATAAATGAATAAAGGCAGCAGTGCAACAACTTTGCATCTTCTCCAAGGCTTCTAAGCATATAAAATATTATTACAGCTTCAGATTCAATAAAAATTACTACAATCACTACACATGGCAGCCAGTATCTACTGTCTGCACCTTTAATATATTCTGCTATTTTGCTAAGGTCTTCATTATAGAATACAGAATACATCGTAGCAGCAAATACTATAATAAGGAACAATGCATTAAAAATATTCCTGCTCTTCTTCGTCATAACTAAGTTCTCCAAAAACCTTAACATTAATTCTATCAAAAATTTTGCTAATTTTTTTATACAACTGTGTATGTTTTCCTATATACAAACTAAATTCTGCAATTATAACACTTGCAATAACATCCACAATATAATGCTGTTTTGTAAATTGTGTAGATGCAAAAACCATAATAGCAAATATACACGAAAATCCTCTATACCAACATGGTATAGCTTTCTTTCCTCTTATACCTATATAACAAAGCCAGCTTACAAGACAGTGTATAGATGGAAATAGATTTGTTGCAGGGTCAACTGTGTATATAAATCTCATGATACTATACACAATACCACTTTCAGATACTTCAGGTCTCACATTAGTTGTCGGCAAAAGCACAAAAAATATTAGGCATATTGTTCTTGAAAGGTAATCCCCTGTAGCAAATTTAAACCATTCATAATATCCCTCACGTGTAATTAATATATAATTTAATGCCCAGAAAGCAAAACATATGACATATATTAGAACCCATTCAGGGACAAATGGCACGCTGTTATCAAATGCTGTAGTTAAATCATAGTGTCTGGCATCATTCATCAGAATCTGTGTTCCAGTATATATGCATGAATTAAAGACAAAGCAGAAAATAAGGGAGAAAAAGGCATATATGGGAATAATTTTTCCAATATGTGCCTCGTACCACTGCCTTAATCGGCTACGCATAACATATCCCTCCATTTAATAAAGTAAATATATATTATCACACTGGAGGTACAAGTAACAAGCCCTTTTGATACTTTGTAATGAAGTCTTAATAAAATTTAAAGTTTCCTTAAACGCTGAAATTGCAAAGCCTTAACTAATATATAGTAATTAATTATTCTACTTATTCTTTGTTATAATAAAAGCATCAAGTTGCAAAAATATAATTCAAGATTTTATTAAAAGCTAAAATTAATGTGAGACCAAAATTTTGCCTTGACAATACATACTTGCTTTTATATAATAATATTAGCCGTTAGGTGAAAAGTAAAAAATGTGGAGGTAACTATGTCTGAATTTTTAATGAAACCAAAAATTGACTTTGCATTTAAAGAAATTATGACAAACGAAAATGCACGCACTGGCTTTCTATCTGCCGTACTTAGTATTAAGCCAGAAGATATCAAAGAAACTACAATATTAAATACCTATCTCAGGAAAGAACACGAAGAAGGTGAACAAGGCATTTTGGATGTCCGTATTTTAATGAATAACGACACTGAAATTGATACAGAAATACAGCTATCAGAACTGAAAGTCTGGACAGACCGCTCATTATTTTATCTGTCAAAGATGTATACAGAGCAAATACATAAGGGACAAAAGTATGATGTCTTTAAGAAATGTGTCAGCATTAGTATTTTAGATTTCAAGCTTTTTAAAGATACAAAAGAATATTATTCTTGTTTTCACATCGGAGAAGATAAAAGAAATACTGTTTTTACAGATAAAATGGAGTTTCATATTCTGGAACTGCCAAAGCTTCCAGAAAAATTAAAAGACAACAGTGATGATTTGCTATTGTGGGCAAAATTTATCAGTTCTGAACGAAGGGAGGAGTTTGAGATGGTAGCAACACAGAATAAGTATATGCAAGTGCTTATGAGCAACTTCAAGTGATTAGTCAGGATAAACAAAAACGTTTGGAATATGAAGCAAGGGAAAAAGCCATCAGAGACCATAACGAAATGATGTTTGAAAAAATTCGCTCAAAAAGTTAATTATTGTAGGATTCGTCAAGTCAACATCTGAGTTCACTGTCAGCTGTAAAACCACGTCTCAAAACGATATGGTTTTACAGCTAATAAAGTTATTAAAAAAGCAAATCATTTTATTGCCTCATCAAAAGCTTTTTTGCTTTTAGTTTCACTTGTATTTTGAATATCTTGTTTATCATTTTTATAGATTACTCTATATATCAGTGAATATGCGTATAAAAATATAGGAACAATAATTGTTGCTGCAAGACTTCCTAAAAATAATGCATGAGAATTTGGTGTCGCAAATATTGCAGATATAAATGTCAATAGATACATACCAAGAAGTATAACCACACCTATAATAGCAAATATTTTCTTAAGTTTCTTCATAAAAAATCTCCTATCACATTTTTTTTTACTTTTTTGTAAAAATATTATAGTATGTTTTTTTATTTTCTACAAGAAAAAAAGCTGTAGTTGATATGCTAAATAATGTACATACCAGCTACAGTCTTTTATTAAAGATTAAAGTTTTTCTCCATTTGAAGCAATGACTTCTTGATACCAGCCAAAAGACTTTTTCTTCAAACGTTTTAGTGTTCCCTTTCCATCATCATTTTTATCTACATAGATAAACCCGTAACGTTTTGACATTTCTCCGGTAGTTGCACTAATTAAATCTATACAGCCCCAAGGAGTGTAACCAATTAGTTCTACTCCATCTTCGTCCGCCGCTGCTATCATTGCCTGAATATGGGAACTTAAATAATTAATTCTATAATCGTCATTAACTGTTCCATCTGCTTCTAATACATCTACTGCACCAAGTCCATTTTCTACTACAAACAACGGTTTTTGATAGCGGTCATACAATGCATTCAAAGTAATACGAAAGCCTAATGGGTCAATAGGCCATCCCCATTGACTGCACTCCAGATAAGGATTCTTGGCAGATGCAAAAACGTTTCCTCCTGCTTCCTCTCCATTGCCATCTGTACGCACACAACGGCTGTTATAATAAGATAAAGATATAAAATCCACTGTATTTTCTTTTAATACTTTTATGTCTTCATCTTCAATTTCAAGTTGTATGTTATGCTGTTTTAAATATTTCTTTGCATATTCTGGATATTTGCCTCGAACCTGTACATCAATAAAAAAGTAATTCTCTCTGTCCTTTTTCATGCTTTCCCATACATCCGCTGGATTACAACTATAAGGATAAACGCTTCCTGCTGCAAGCATACAGCCCACCTGAAAATCTCTACTAATTTCATGTGCTAGTTTTACTGCCATTGCTGATGCAAGAAGTTCATGATGAGCAGCCTGATATTTTATTTGCAGTTCATTTTCTCCTTCCTCAAAACGGATACCTGCTCCCATAAATGGCAAATGCATCAACATATTAATTTCATTAAAAGTAATCCAGTACCTAATCCTGTCTTTAAAATGCCTGAAAACTACATCACAATATTTAAGAAAGAAATCTGTCATTTTGCGATTTTTCCATGAACCATATTTCTCCACTAATGCAAGAGGTACATCGAAGTGACAGAGAGTTACAACTGGTTCAATTTTATACTTTAATAATTCATTTACAAAATCATCATAAAACTGTAATCCCTCTCTATTAGGTTCTATTTCCTCTCCGGTTGGAAAAATTCTGGACCAAGAAAATGAAAAACGATAACATTTAAAGCCCATCTCCGCAAATAGTGCAATATCTTCTTTATAATGCCCATACATATCTATAGCCTCTCTGCCGGGATAGTTAGCATCTTTTGGCAGTTTTCGGTAATCCAGAGTGCCTTTCATCACTGCCATACGGTCAGCACCGTGGGGAATAACATCCACAATTGCCATGCCTCTTCCGTCCTTTTGCCAACCGCCTTCACATTGATTTGCTGCCGTAGCACCGCCCCATAAAAAATCTTTTCGCATAATCTTCCTCCTTTCTTTATATTCTTTCTGTTGTAAGCAGTTCATCTCCTGCGAGTATCTGCATTGCACCATCTACAGGAACTATAGCTTTAAAATCGTCTGCATTTGTTACTAACACAGGAGTAACCAGAGAAAATCCTGCTTCTTTAATCTGTTTTATATCAAATTCTAGAAGTTTTTGCCCTTTCTCTACCTTATCGTCAACAGCTACAAGAGGATTAAATCCTTTTCCATCCAACTGCACTGTATCCATTCCCACATGTATAAGTAATTCAACACCATTATCTGTCACTATACCAAGTGCATGACCAGTAGGGAAAAATGCAGATATAGTTCCATCGACGGGAGCATATAATATGCCTTCTTCTGGAAGAATAGCAACTCCTTTTCCAAGGATTCCTGAAGAAAATGCCTCATCTTCTACATCTTCTAACTTTACGGTTTTTCCCTTTAGAGGACTATAAATTTTTATTTCTCCTGTCGCACTATCTGTCAAAACTGCTGTTTTATTTATTGTTTCATTTGTTTCTTTTACTGTTATTGTACTTTCTTCTTTAATATCTTCTTTGTAAAAAATCATTGTAAGTACAAAACCCGCTGCCATAGAAATTGCTATCCCTGCAAATGCAACCAGAATATTCCCCATGCTTCCATCCGGATTCATCATATTTGGTAATTCAAATATTCCCATGCCACCTAGAATAAACTTTCTAAAATTACAAAAACCATAGAATGCACCGCCAATACCACCTGCAATACAACTGATGATAAAAGGTTTTTTTAATGGTAATAAAATACCATATATTGCAGGCTCTGTTACACCAAAAATGCCTGAAATAAAGTTTGGAATTGCCATTTCCTTCAGCTTTTTGTCTTTTGTTTTAAAAAAGATTGCCAGCACTACTGCTGATGTTGCAAATGTACAGGCAAAAAATGGCATCATCACATTGTCATATCCTAATGTCTGTACATTGTTTATATAGACTGGTATAAAGCCCCAATGTATACCAAAAATAACTAATATCTGCCATGTAAGCCCTACAATGGCTCCCGCTAACATTGGGCTAACACCTCTAATAGTCAATGTAAACTCTGAAATCAGTGTAGAACTAAATGTTGCAATTGGTCCTAAGAATAATACGGATACTGGAATCGTTATAAGCAGTGTCAACATAGGTACAAAGAAAAACTTCACCAAATCAGGTATGTACTTGTTGAATAATTTCTCACATTTTGACGCAAACCATACTGCAAGAATAACTGGTATTACTGTTCCTGTATAATCCACTGAAATAACTGGTATTCCAAAAAAGTCAATATATACTGGTGAACTAAACATTGTTCCATCCAAAATATTATACAGTGGTTCAATTCCTGCTGACAAGGTTCCTGCCTGTATTCCCGGATAGCACATGGCTGCTCCAACTGCAAGTCCAAGCATTGGTTTTAATTGAAATTTCTTTGCAGCAGTATACCCAAGAAACAATGGTAAAAATGTAAACAATGCATCTCCCGCTGCATTAATAATCATATATCCACCACAGTCATCACTGTATAAACCAAGTGTTACAAGCAGTGTATTTAATCCTTTTAACATACCACATGCTGCCATAATACCAAGGATTGGCTGAAAAATTCCTGATACCATGTCAATCGCTCTATCAAGAAACTTCTTTGGCTTCTCATCAGGTTCTACAGCAGTACCCTCTTTAATATCAAGAAGCTGCATAACATCTTCAAACACTTCAGGCACATGGTTTCCGATTACCACCTGATACTGTCCGCCACTTTTCATTACAGTCACAACACCATCCATGTTTTTTAGTACTTGGTCTTTAGCAATGCTTTCGTCTTTCAATGTAAATCGAAGCCTTGTAATACAATGAACCAAATTTACAACATTTTCTTTACCACCAACATTTTTTACAATCTCTTTTGCCAGTTCATGATATTTTCCCATATGTTTTTCCTCCTCTTCAAAATGTGTAAGTTGATACACAAATATATTTGTTATCGTCTCTCTTTGTTATCTCAACGATAACACACCAGAATTTCTCTTTCAATACTTTTGACATCAATAGATACATCGTTCCAAAAATAGGCAAAAAAATACCGCCATTTTTGTAACAGCGGTTCAATCTTTATTTATTTTTAAAATTTTTTACCAATCTTTCTTTTCTTCATCTGTTACCATCTTATCCAATAATAAATCGTTATGTAGTAACATTTCTAACGAAGATTTTGCATGCTCTTTGTAACACTTGGATAAAAGAAATGAGAAAAATATATCCATTACATACGTTGCGGCTGAAAAAGAAGTAATTACATCAAGACTTACCAATGAATCTCGATTGGGAATTTCCACAATTTCATTACACCACTGACTAATCACTTCATTGTGCGGTCCTACAATTCCAACCACATAATTGTTTGTTGCCTTTCTCAGATACTCAGCAGCCCGAATCATCGTTCTATTTGCACCAGTAAAACTAATTAAAAAAGCGATAGTTTTTTTATTTTTCCTTGCCATTAGATAATGCCCATTTATACTTTCATAAGCAGAACTTTCCATGCCCAGTGTTGCAAACTTGAACGCTGCTGACTGTGCAAGAATATAGCTAATGCCTGCACCATAAATATCAATACATTCTACCCTCTGTAGCATATTATTAATTCGGTTCATACTTCTTTCATTCAGTGAAAGGCGAGTATTTGTCACTGCCTTGTCATAGAGAACGGGAAGTGTATTAATAATATCCATATAAGTGCTTTTATCATGTATTGGTTCATCTTCTAGCATCCGGGAAATCCTGTTTTTCTGGTTAATCTCTTCAACAAGCTTTATACGCAACTCCTGATATCCTGTAAGTCCAAGTTTCTGGCTAAGGCGCACTATTGTTGCCTTACTGGTAAATGAAGCCTTTGCAAGTTCAGCAGAGGACATACCCGGAACTTTGTCTTGATTTTCTAAGATGTAATGTGCTACTTCCTTCTCATTATTGGTAAAATTTACTCCCTGTTCCAACTTTTCTATAAGCATAGCGTCTGCTCCTATTTATTTCCAATAACTGCAAAAATGCATATGCATTTAAAATAACTTTCTGATTTGTTTATTACACTCTTTATTCCTTTAATTTCTATACTTCTTAAATTTTTACACCCAGTTAATCTATCAACTTACAATTTATAGTGTTGGGGTCAAATAAGCCTTAAGCAGTCTATTATATGGCAGTAGCTAACTATGTTCCCGCCTTTTACACTTTTCTAATTAACCTCTACACTATGTATTACTTTTCACTGTGTATATATTTAAAGTACTCTTGTATCGTTTTTTCATACCCATTATCAGATGGTATATAAAATCTTTTACCTACAAACTCATCTGGCAAATACTGTTGTTTTACATAGTGTTTTGGATATTCATGTGCATATTTATATCCTATTCCACGTCCGAGTTTTGCAGCATCTTGATAGCTTGTATCCATAAGGTGTGATGGCACTTTGCCTGAATTTTCGTTCTTGACAGCTTCCATTGCCATATTAATTGCATTTACTGCCGAGTTACTTTTTGGTGCACTGGCTACATACGAAACAGCTTGTGCAAGGATTATCTGGCTTTCTGGCATACCAACTCTTTCAACTGCCTGTGCCGCACTTGTTGCGACCACTAGTGCCTGTGGGTCTGCGTTTGATACATCTTCCGCGGCACAAATCATTATTCTTCTTGCAATAAAACGAATATCTTCTCCAGCGTAGAGCATTTTTGCAAGATAATATATTGCAGCATCGGGGTCCGAACCTCTCATACTTTTGATAAAGGCAGATATTACATCATAGTGGTTATCTCCGCTTTTATCGTATCTTACAACTTTTTTCTGAATACATTCTGATGCAATATCAAGTGTGATATGTATAAAACCATCATCGTTACGTTTAGTTGTCAGTATTGCCAGTTCGACTGCGTTAAGAACGATTCTTGCATCTCCCCCTGCAATTTCTGAAAGAAAAACGAGGGCTTCGTCATCTATTTTTGCCTTGTACAACCCCATTCCCTTTTCTTCATCGTTTACTGCCCTTAATATAAGTGTCTTGATATCTTTAGGTAATAATGGCTTTAATTCAAATATTATTGAGCGTGAAACAAGAGCACTGTTAACTTCAAAATATGGATTTTCTGTGGTTGCACCAATTAATATTACTGTGCCGTCCTCAACAAATGGTAGCAGATAGTCCTGCTGCCCTTTATTAAACCTGTGGATTTCATCGACAAAGAGAATTGTTTTTTTTCCATACATACCAGAATTGTCTTTTGCTTTTTTTATAACTTCTTCCATATCTTTTTTGCCTGAGGCTGTGGCATTAATCTGTGTAAATTGGGCATTTGTCGTATTGGCTATTACTTTTGCAAGTGTTGTCTTACCAGTTCCGGGAGGTCCGTAAAATATAACAGAGCCAAGTTTATCAGCTTTAATTGCTCTGTATAACAACTTGTCATGACCTACTATGTGTTCCTGACCTACAACTTCGTCGAGAGCAGATGGTCGCAACCTTGATGCAAGCGGCGATTCTTGTTCTTTATCCATATCCCTCATATAATCAAATAAATCCATTTTATTTTATAAGCTCCTGTTCCATTCTATTAATACTATTTATTTAAAATAGCACTGGTTTTCCATCAATTATTGCAAAGTATATATCGTTGTCAGTGTCAATTTCTGCCTGCCCTGACAGTGCTTCAGTCGCCTTTTTTACAAAAGTATCCACATCTGCATTAGACACTACAAGCTCCATCTCTACAGTTTCACCATAACTTGTATTAATAACAGCAAGCCCCATCTGTGCAGTTATATACTGCAATTTACCTATGCTACTGTAGTCTGTTTTAATAATGATTCTTTTTCCAGATTTCTTTTCTACAACCTGACTTGCCACAAGCCCTTCTTTAGCTGCTTTAGAATAAGCTCGCACAAGCCCTCCTGTGCCAAGCAGTGTTCCACCAAAGTACCTTGTCACTATAATAAGCACATTGCAGACCATTGAGCCTGTGATAACTTCTAAAATAGGTCTTCCTGCCGTTCCTGCCGGTTCACCGTCATCACTGCATCTACTTATGCCATTTTTTAAGACAAATGCATAACAATTGTGTCTGGCATCCCAATATTTCTTTTTTGTCTCCTCGATAATCTTTACGGCACACTCTTCGCTTTCCACAGGAAAGACATTTGCTATAAAACGCGACTTTTTTTCGATTATTTCACTGCTGCCACCACTGTATACAATTTTATAATCCGCCATTATTCCCTCCGGCTCTTGTTTTTTCTCAATTTCACTTTTTTACCTTCTATATGAAGCTGGTGTATCTGTGCTACAACTGTTATTATGGCACTTACAATTAATAGCACATAAAAACTTGCCCCCCTGCTAAGAAGCATTGCCGATACTGCCATGCTCTTTCCCATAACAGGTGCAAAAAGTTTTACAAAAAAGCCCTCATTAACTCCCACTCCACCCGGAAATGGAAGTATATCTATACATACCGATACAAAGCTTTGAAGTACTATTATTTCTACACACGTGTAGTCATCAAATCCTAAAGCCTTGTATACAAACCACGTTACGGCAAAATAAGCTACTCTCTGTATAATTGTTGTACAAAGGACTATTGCAGAAGTATTTATATGGCTGCGCATATATTCTGCACCTTCTTTGTATGACATAAGCAAGTTGTCAAGCTTTTTTTCTATTTTTTCTTTTCTTTTTACTATCCTTAGTTTATGTAATAGCCATGTGGCAAAATAGGTTATATTTTTAGCACCATTTTCTGAAAATACAATAATTGAATATAAAAATATAGAAACTACGTTTACGATAATGCCAACAACAAACAGCCACATATCACCCCTAAGACTGTTTTTAGCAAATCCATGCATAAATATAAACACAAAGGCTTCAACTACAACAAGTGCAATTTTATATATAATTGTCCAAAATAAAAGTGTTACGGAAGATGCACCGATATTTATTCCATCACTATGCATATATAGAACTTGCATAGGCTGACCACCTGTAGCCGATGGTGTAATTGCATTAAAGAAAAATCCAATAAATGAATACTTTAAACATTTTATGGCATTTACCTTAAATCCCAATGATAAAAGTATTATCTGCATTGACACGCCTTCCATTATTATATACATAAAGGCGGCGGCTGTCGCAAGGAGCATAAATGGAATGCTTGCATCCTTTAAAGCCTTTAATATTTCATCTAAATCTTCATCTTTTAAAATTACATAAAATACTAGTCCAAGCAGAACTGCCATAAATACAATGTTTAAGTAATATTTCTTTTTCTGCATAACATCCCGCCTTTTAAATAATTCCGTTTACAGAAGGAAACAACTCTATGCTCCTTTTTAAAATTCCGTTTACATATGCAATAAAAATTCCATAATTTACCATAGGCACTCCCTGAGATGACGCATTGTATATTCTGTGTTTCATCTCTTTTTCATTAAGAGTACATCCACCACAGTGTATTACAAGTGAATATTGTGATAAATCTGTTGGAAAGCTTATACCACTGCAAGTTTCTATTATAATTTCCTTTCCTGAATGTTCTTTAAGCCACTTTGGTATCTTTACAGTGCCAATATCTTCACACTGTCTTCTATGTGTACATCCCTCTGCAATAAGGACTTTGTCTTTGTCTTTTAATTTCTCTACTGCCAGCACACCCTCTACAAGCTTTTTTAAATTGCCTTTGTGTCTTGCAAACAATATAGAAAATGATGTAAGTGGTATATCGTCTCGCACTATCTTATTAACCTGTTTAAATACCTGAGAATCAGTAATTACCATCTTAACATTGCCATTAAGGCGTTTAAGTGTATCTTTAAGTTCTGGGACTTGCACAACTACAGCTATGGCATTATTGTCAAGCAAATCTCTTATTACCTGTTGTTGTGGCATAATAAGCCGTCCTTTTGGTGCAGATGAGTCAACTGGGACGACAAGCACCACTATATCATTTCTTTCAACAATATCACCAACTATATTAAGTTTCTGATTAACATTTGGCACTAAGGATACAAGTGCATCTTTTAATTCTTCAAGTCCTGTTTTTTGTACAGTACTTGTAAGAATAACAGAAACATTTGGATTTTTAGAAACGACAGCTTCTCTTATATTTTCTGCTTTTTGTCTTTCTATGCGGTCCGTCTGATTAAGCACAACTATATATGGCAACTTTTTTTGTTTAATAAGTTCTATTATTTGCTCCTCTTTTTCTGGAAGCCCAAAACTTTTTTCTAAATCTGCATCTGTGATGCATGATATATCTGAAACCACAAGTGCTATATCGGTTTTATTAAGCACCTGCATTGTTTTTTGTACTCTTTTTTCTCCAAGTTCTCCCTTATCATCAAGACCGGGTGTATCTGTAATCATACATGGTCCAAGCGGAAGTATTTCAATAGCCTTTGACACTGGGTCTGTCGTTGTGCCACATACATTAGAAACAATCGCAATATCTTGTCCTGTTATGGCATTTATTATACTTGACTTGCCTGCATTTCTCTTCCCATAAATAGCTATTTGTAGTCTATCTCCCTGCATTGTTGTATTTAAGCCCATATCAGTTATCCTCCCATGCATCCTGTACTGTTTTTAGAAGTTGTTTGACACGTTCTGCCATAGTGTGTTTATTACGTACAAGCCGATTGCCTTCCTTTGCTATTTTAATTCGTTCTTCATCATGTGAGAGATAATAAAGCACTTTATCCATCATATCATCATGTGAATCATACCATACAAGATGTTTTCCCTGTTCAAAAAAGTCTAAAAGCTCTGCCTGAAAATTAGTAAGTACAAAACCGCCTGCACCAAGGATATCCCAAATTCTTAGTGGAATCCCTGTTTTTATATTCCTAAGCGTAATATTTAAGTTTATCTTGGACTGGTTAAAAACCTTTGGCATTTGATAAATATAGTCTACTTTGCCCATATTTTTTACTAATGGTAAGTCTTTTGTATTGCTTTCAGTGTATATCTTTATATTACGTACTTTTTGTGACACCATATTTAGGATTTTTCTGCGTTCAAGTGCAGCAAGTTTCATCCCAAGCGTGGTGTTAGCAACTATAAGTGCAGGAGTTCCTATAAACTCATCACCTGATATATCTACTGCCCGTCCTTCTAGTTGCTCCTCTATTTCGCCAGATATCATCCTCTCAAAAAAATTGTCGCCATAAATCTCCATTTGCACATTCATAAGTGCATCAAAATAACCACGTATATAGTCAGGCATATACACCATCTCATCGTAGCGATTCTTTTCATAAAGGCTTCCAACAAAGGAAACATCGGCACTGTAGTTATTTTCATCACAGTCTTTTAATACATAGTCATTGCGGTCCACATCAACTGCCAGCGGAAGATACCATATATTTTTAATGCCTATTGCCTTAAATTCAAAGTAAGCTTGTCTGTCAAAAACAAATATATAATTTTTGGGTAAAAACGCAGATTTTGTGTAAAGTGCCAGCATGGGACTATCACACGTCCATGATATATAATTACAGCTCATTCTGTTACATGACTTTGCTATAACAGGAAAATAATTGATTGATATAACTGCATTATATTTATAATTTTTAAGATATCTGTCCAGCTTTTCTTCAAATTCTAGGTCTGATTCAAGGTTTTCAATGCCACACGTAAATATATCAATCTTATGTCCAAGCTCTATTAAAGCATCCTCAAGTGCCACTTGATTATATGCTTTCCATTTGTATAAAAGAAATTTCATATATGCACCAACAATCTAAAATATTACTGTCTGATTTGACCACTGCCATTAACCAGATATTTACACGTTGTAAGCTCACTAAGCCCCATAGGTCCTCTTGCGTGAAGACGCTGTGTAGATATGCCTATCTCAGCTCCAAGCCCAAATTCCCCACCGTCTGTAAACCTTGTCGAGCAGTTTACATATACGCAGGCAGAATCCACTTCTTTCTGAAATTTTTCTGCACTGCTTAATTTCTCTGTAATAATACATTCTGAATGACCCGTAGAATACTTTGCTATATGTGCTATAGCTTCGTCAATGTCTTCAACTACTTTTATTGCAAGTATATAATCATTAAACTCTGTGGCATAATCTTCATTGGTGGCTGGTTTTACGTCATTACCTAAGATGCGTCTTGTCTCCTCACATCCCCTTAACTCAATATTCATACAGTGTGTGTCAAACTTTTCCTTTAATGCAAAAAGAAAGCTTTCGGCAATGTCTTTGTGGACAAGACAAGTTTCAAGTGCATTGCATACACTTGGTCTTTGTACTTTGCCATTGTCTGTAATATTTACAGCCATATCTATATCTGCACTTTTATCTATGTATATATGACAATTACCACTTCCTGTTTCAATAACAGGGACTGTTGCGTTTTGTACCACAGAATTTATCAGTCCCTTGCCGCCACGTGGTATAAGCACATCTATATAGCCATTTGCCTTCATCATCTTAGAAGCAGATTCCCTTGAAGTATCTTCGACAAGCTGTACTATATCCATAGGAAAACCACACTCTGCTACTGACTCACGCATAACGTCCATAAGTGCTTTATTAGAATTAATAGCCTCTTTACCACCGCGCAAGATAACCGCATTGCCGCTTTTTATGCAGAGTGACGCTGCATCTACTGTTACATTTGGTCTTGACTCGTATATAATTCCAATAACACCCATTGGTACACGCACTTTTGTAATCTTCATGCCATTTGGGCGAGCAGAGCCATCAAGCACTTCGCCTATCGGGTCTTTTAATGCTGTAAGCTCAAGGCACGCATCTGCTATACTGCCAATTCTTTCTTTTGTAAGCCTTAAACGGTCTGACATAGCCTCAGATATTCCATTATCTCTGGCGTTGTTTAAGTCCTTTTTATTCTCTGTCAGAATTTTGTCTGTATTTTTACGAAGGTTTTCTGATATTTTTATAAGAATATTATTTTTTTCACCTGTTTTTGCATTGGCGATAGACGCCTTTGATTTCTTTGCATTCTCGCCTAGCTGTACAATATAATCCATACTATCCATGTTAAAAACTTCCCTTTCTAATACTAATCTATAACTTTAGAACACGCTATTGCTAAAGCTCCTGCACCAATATGGCAGGAAACACTTAAAGATAGTGGTGCTATATCCACAGTATCTACAGCAAACTTCTCTTTAATTGTTTGCACAAACTCAAGTGCTGCCGTTTCATTTTTTGTATGTGCAACCTCAAGATGAACATTTGAAATACCATTAAAGCGTTTGTTTATATCATCTTCCATTGCGGACAACATCTTGTTTACACCTTGTTTTTTTGTTCTTGCAATAGTATATGCATCAAGTTTTTCACCTTGTATCTGCAACACTGGCTTTAGCCTTAGTGCAGAGCCAAGTGCAGCGGCAGCAGGTGTAATCCTTCCACCTCTGCGTAAATATTTAAGGGTATCTAACATTATATATATGCTTGATTCAAACTTTTGTCTTTCGAGATACTCCTTAATCTCTGCTGCACTCATTCCTCTATCTGCCAGTGTCATTGCATCTAATACTGACTGTCTCTGTGTAACAGAAATACGCTGGTTGTCAACAACCTGCACTTTGCCATTGTAATCTTCAGCGAGCATAGCAGCAGTGTGGCATGAACTCGACAGCCCACTTGACATAGGTATATACACAACTTCATCTGCCTGTTTTAGCTCTGTGTCCCATATATCGGTTACCAGTCCGGGTTCGGGCTGTGAAGTTGATATTTCCACATCATCCTCAAGTCGCTTAAAAAATTCCTCCTGTGACAAGCTTATTTCTTCATAATAAGTCTTGCCATCAATAAGAAATGGCATAGGAACTACTTTTATTCCCAGTTTCTTTGCTTCATCAAGCGTAATACCGCTATTACTGTCTGTTACTACTGCAACTCTGCTCATATCACAATCTCCATCTATACTGTTATTTCAAAAATCCATTGACTATTTGTTCCTCTGCCTCTGCCTCTGTAAGCCCAAGTGTCATAAGTTTTATAAGCTGTTCACCAGCAATTTTGCCTATTGCAGCCTCATGTATAAGTGCAGCATCAATATCATTGGCAGTAAGCTGTGGTATGGCACTAACACTTGCTTCGTCCATTATAATAGCATCACATTCCGTATGTCCATTACACTCATTATTGCCATTTATTTTAGAATTAAATATTTGTTTTGATTTCTCTTTGGCAACAGAGCGTGAAACAACATTTGCACTGCTTCTTTTTCCATCAAGGTCTACTTCAAAATTAGTTTCTGCTGTCTGTGAACCATGTGTCATAATCTTTTCATGTATAACAAGAGTTGCCCCATCTGAAAGGTATGCCTTTGTATCACGTTTAGTTGAATCAACACCCTTAATCTGAACGGAATCCATCTCCATATATCCATCTTCTTCTATATTTATTATAGTTGTAGGGTTAAGTATACGTTTTCCTTTGCCATCACCCTCACCATAGTGTTTTTCTATATATTTAACTTTTGCACCCTTTTTTATATAAAATGTATGAATTCCATCATGTTCCGACGTATCAACACCACAATTGTGTATTCCACATCCTGCAACTATTGTTACATCTGAATTCTCTCCTATATAAAAATCGTTATAAACCATATCTTTAAGTCCTGACATACTTAAAACTACTGGTATATGGATACTTTCATTCTTAGTGTCAGGCTTTACAATTATATCTATGCCAGACTTGTCCTGCTTTGTGACTATATCTATATTGGCAGTTGTGCTTCTTCCCGCAAGTTCTCCATTAGAGCGTATATTGTATGCACCCTCTGGCACCTTGTGAATATCTGCTACCTGTGCTATTAAATTCTTCTCTATTGTATCCAATTTTTTGTACCTCCTATTAATGCATCTTGTCAAGCAGCGTAGGACATGCTATATTGCTCTTCATAAGTTTTGGCATAACTTCTTCTCTGCTGCCTTCATCAATAACTTGTCCGTCGGCTAAAACAATTATCTTGTCTGCTATATTTAAAATTCTCTCTTGATGTGAAATAATAAGTATAGAACCTTTTATTTTTTTATACATTTTTTCAAATACCTGAATTAGATTCTGGAAACTCCACAAATCAATGCCAGCTTCTGGTTCATCAAAAATAGAGAACTTCGTCTCTCTTGCAAGAACCATTGCAATCTCAATACGCTTTACCTCACCGCCTGAAAGGCTTGCATTGATTTCTCTGTTAATATAGTCCTTAGCACAAAGCCCAACTTCTGACAAGTAACCACAGGCTTCTGGTATAGTTATATCCTTTCCAGCAGCAAGACGTATCATATCCATAACAGTAAGCCCCTTAAAACGTACAGGCTGCTGAAATGCAAAGCTTATTCCCTTATTTGCCCTTTCAGTAATAGACAACTCTGTAATATCCTCGCCATCTAATATAATTTTACCTGATACTGGCTTTATTATTCCTGCAATCATTTTTGCAAGGGTTGACTTGCCACCACCATTAGGACCTGTAATTACTACAAGATGCTCATCAATCTTTAAATTAATGTCTTTTAATATTTCCTTATCTTTACTGTCATTATTTACTTGGTAACTAATATTCTGTAATTCTAGCATACCACTATCTCCATTCTGCTTTTTTTATAACATTTTTTCACAAGTATTATATATTAAACTGGAATTAATTACAACCTCATTGATATTTCTGCTTGCACACTGTTAAATCAAGTAGTATGATTGCATATAGAAACCAGACTTGAATGTGCGCAAAAATAGCGCAAGAATGTGAGGAATACAATGCATCGTTTTTTAAGAGCCGTAGGCTTCAATAATATCAGCACACGCAATGAAATGGACAAATTAATTGGCATAATCATGGAACAGCCAAGCTGGACAAAGAAAACCAGACACACCAATGGCAATATATACACCGAGATAACTAAGGAATTTGCCCCACGTACAGGGATTACCCTGCGTGGTGAATATGACAAGCTTGGTTTCTTCCACCTTGAACACTATTTTCCATACTGTGAAAGTATACTTGTTACTTCACACGAAGATGTAACTATCAATCAGAGGGTAGACACAAGTGCTTTTACGGGAATGTGTGATGACTACCGCTTGGGCATTTCTATGATTTTTTATCTTCAAAATGCTGTAGATTATCTCCACCTTGACTGTCCAGAAAATACACCTTGTAAGGCGAAACTAACGCTTTCTGGTCTTTCACTTAGCGGTTGTATTATTCTTGGAAACAAGCAAAACAACGAGGCACAAGAAAAGAAGAATTTCAGGACATATATGCGCAATCAGCTTATAGCCAAGGCAAAAAATGGCGACCAAGACGCAATAGACAGTCTCACCATTGATGAAATAGACTTAAGCACTCGCATAAACAAGCGTATCAAGACGGAAGACGTATACAGCATAGTTGAGACAAGTTTTATACCATATGGCTCTGAATCAGATAATTATTCTATACTTGGAACCATCCTCAACTGGAACATAGCTAATAATCCTTATACTAAAGAAGACATATATGAACTATTAGTAAACTGCAATGGCATAGTAATGAATATCAGCATTAACAGCAATGACCTTATAGGAGAACCTATGGTAGGCAGACGCTTTAAAGGTACTATATGGATGCAGGGACACGCAGGTTTTTTACGTATTTAGTTTTCATTATCTGCCAAGAACATTTTCATGTCTCTGGATAGTTTAAATTTATATGAAGGCTGCATCTTCTCTGCGGCTGTGTGCCTCTAGCAAAATATTCAGTGCGAATATAGGAGCCGTCATCTGCGTATGGGCATGTATCCATACTTGCAAGAAGTCCTGATTTTGTGCATATTTTACATGATACAATCCCATCAGGCTTTTTAAATGTCTTATATTTTAATTTCTCACTTTTATGGACTTTTTCCATAATATCTTTCCACATTCTTTTATGGTAATTCCCTGATGGCTGCGCTGTGTTAAGGTCGTAGCCAGACCAGATGCCGGCAGTATAATATGGCGTATAGCCCTCAAACCAGAAATCTGTATTATCAGAAGTAGTCCCTGTTTTGCCTGCTTGTGCCATTTTTATGTTATCAAACTTCGCCGTAGTTCCTGTGCCTTTATCAATAACATCTTCCATAGCATCTGTAAGAAGCCATGCTGTAGATTCCTTCATAACCTTTTTTGTATCAGACTCATTGTCTAAAAGTACACTTCCATCATGGTCAATTATTTTCGTATAAAATATTGGCTCTGTATATGTTCCGCCATTAGCTATACTTGCATATGCAGCAGTAAGCTCAAGGTTTGTAACACCGTCCGTAATACCGCCAAGTGCTGTAGGCAGTTGTATATCAGTGTATACTTTGCCGTCTTCTGTCTGCTTTTTATCTACAAGCGTTGAAATACCAAGATTTAAAAGATAGTCAAATCCAGTCTGTGGCGTAACCTTTTCAAATATTTTTACAGTTACTGTGTTATTTGATAAAACAATTGCATCTCGTAATGTTATAAGTCCCTTATGCCCTGAACCATCCCAATTTTTCACTTGTATATTAGTTCCGGGATACTTATATGGTGAATCATCTTCAACAGTAGCAAGTGTCATTCCACAAGTATCAAGTGCTGGTAAATATGTTGATAGTACTTTAAATGTTGAACCGGGCTGCCTCTTTGAAAATGTTGCCCTGTTAAATGTTCTGTCAGCCGTTTTCTCACCGCGCCCGCCAACAATGGCTTTAACATATCCTGTTGATTGTTCAAGCAGTACAAATGATGTCTGTGGTTGTTTAATAAAATTCACTTTCTCATCTACAATTTCGCTTCCTTTTTCTGTGATGCTGTTTTTAAAGACCTGTATATATTTATTAGCTTTTTTTTTCTTTTTAAAATAAAGGCTTATATCTTTGCCTTTACTTCCCGAATAAAAAGCCTTTATATCACTTTCCGTATAATTTATTACTTCTCCTATCTGGTTCTTTACCGAAAGGCTGTAAGATAAATATTTTACTGTGTCTTTTGGGTAATAACTGTCATCATTAATAACTTTATCACAGATATTTTGTATTGTTTTATTTTGGCATGAAAATATACTCAACCCTCGCCTGTATACAGCATTATAAGCCTGTGTTTCAGTATATCCAAGCTCTTGTTTAAGGTCCTTTATTACATTGTCTATAACTGCATCCACATAGTATGAATTAATTGTCCTTTTTTCTGATGTTTTCTTTTCATTAACATCTTTTATATATGAGTAAATATCATCGCCAAGTGCATCTTCATAATCATCTTCTGATATATATTCCTGTTCAAGCATTGCTTTAAGCACAAGTTTCCTTCTTGCAGTGTTGTTCTCTTGATGTGTAACTGGATTGTACTCCGAAGGACTTTTTGCAATACCTGCCAGTACAGCGGCCTCTGATACAGTAAGTTCAGATACAGATTTATCAAAATACCTTTTGCTTGCTGCCTCCACTCCCAAAGTGTTTTGTCCAAGATTGATAGTATTTAGATAGTACTCAAGTATTTGGGCTTTATCCATATTGTTTTCTAAATCTATTGCAAGGCACTGCTCCTGTATTTTACGTGTCAGTTTTTCAAAAATAGAAGTTTCATTGCCACCACCAAATACTTGGTTTTTTAGGAGCTGTTGTGTAATCGTGCTTGCACCCTGTTCAATACTTCCACTGTTTATCACTCCTGAATACACCGCTCTTAAAATCCCCTTTAGGTCTATTCCTTTATGCTGATAAAATCTCGCATCCTCAATAGCAACAAATGCGTTCTGGACACATTTAGGAATTTGGTTGATATTTACATATATCCTGTTTGCATCAGAGCCTACTAAAGTCTGTGTGACGTTACCATCTGTGTCATAGATAGTAGTTGCATATCCACTAGGCATAAGCTCTATTTCATCTAAAATAGGGGCACTGTCCACTAAACCACGCAGTACACCTATTGCACATGACATTAGTACGAGAAAAGCTGATATAAGCAATATTACAAAAAAGATTGTGCTGTACAAATGTATTCTGTTTAAAACTTTGTTTCTAGAAGATGCAAGCTTTTTAATCTTTTTATTTATTTGCTGTTCGCCATAGTTCATAAACTCCCCTCTCATTTTTCATCTAAATAAGATTTGTATAAATAAGATAACTGCTACA
>CANOID010000045.1 GCA_947565985.1 uncultured Lachnoclostridium sp. | reverse complement strand
TTTCCGTTTTACCGATGCATATAAACATACATCTGTATTCTACTATATCTTTGCTGCATGTGTTAGCAAAGATACCTATTATTTTAGAATTTTCAGGGTTGTTTTACTGTTCAGTTATCAATGTACTATTCACTATTGGCTTCGTTTTCGCCAACGTGTCATATATTAACATAACTGGATTATCTTGTCAACAACTTTTTTCAACTTTTTTTCAATTTTTTAGACATATTGTTACTATTCATGGCTCTGCCGTTTCATAGTAACAATTAGCGCTTTCAGCGCTGAGATGCACACAATTTGTGTAAAAAACACACAAATTGGCACTGTTAAACTCATATTTTTGACAAAAAGCAGTCAAAAATCCTCGAACTTAACTGACCATGAATAGTAACGACATATTCTGTAACAACCCTGTTTTTGCCCTAAATTTAAGAAAAATTTGATATAAACTACTGTGAAATATTTAATAATATTATTTTACATATACCATTAAATTTTTACCATATACTTTTAATCCATTTATATTTCTATATGCACTTATATAGATATTCTTTTTTCCATTAAGTTTATTTCTTTTAAAAGTACAAAAAGTTTTTTTACCACCTTTAATTTTTTTAATAACAACTTCATCTACAGGAGAATTATTATCAGGTTTATATACAATCCTATAGCCATCTGCCGCCTTTAATTGTCTCCATGAAACTTTAATTTTATTTCCGCTTTTAACTGCTTTACCTCCTTTTACAAGTTTAGGTGCTGAGCCAAGATTCTTAAACTTATATCCCTGTCTTGTAATATACGAGTTAACATTATCAATAAAGCCAGAATTATCACTATCTTCTTCTATATCTGTATATTCACCTGTATTTTTATATCCATAAAATATCGTATCTTTTCCTAAATTATTAATATGCAAATACTTTATTGTAGATGGAAGATATACTTCTTTTACTTTAATACCTTCACCATATGAACATATATCAAGACTTTTTAGCCCCTCATTACATACAATTTTTTTCAGTGAAGTACATCCATTTAATGCTAAATAGGCATCATTATAAATTACAAGAGAAGACAAGTTTTCGCTTCCACCAAATACACCAGCATTAAAAACACTGGTTTTTTTTGGCATTGTATACTCCCCTTTGCGCTTTTGTGGATATAATACCAGTTTAGTCATATTTTTATTATATAATACATTATCCTTTGCAGTAAAATAAATGTTATTTTCATCAACAGTTATAAATTTAAGATTGTGTGCCATAGTATTATATTTTATAAATCCTCTATTGTCATTATCTGTACAATAATTTTTCTCAATAGCTGATATATCACTTACTGTAGCAGGTATATTATATGATTCTTTTATTCCAGGAAAAAGTACCAGTTTAGTTACATTTTTATTATATAGAACCCCATCAACTGATGTAAAACTTTTACATGAATCTGGAACTCCTATTGATTCAATCTGGTTCTCATCATATTCAAAAACTATTTTTTCACATGCTTCATTTATAAAAAGCTGATTTCTCCCTGCAGTTAGTATATAATAAAGAATTTTATAATCAGACGAATACAATGCACCATCGTATGCTTTATAATAACTGTTTTCTTCAGGAACTATTATTTCGCTAAATTTTTCTAAATAAAAATAGTCATCGTCCTGTTTAAGCCCTAATGATTCTGTATTAACTGACAGTACAAGTTTTTCAAAATTGCTACATCCAGATAAATTAAATAAGTCAAATTTTTTAATACCTTTGCCAAGTGTAAGACCTGTTAAATTTGTATTTTTAAAAAAAACTTCAAAATTAATTTCCTCAACGCTGTCAGGCATTATGTATTCTCCAGTCTTGCCATATGGATATGCAATAAGTTTTTTTCCATTATTTGTATAAAGCACACCCTCGTCAACAATAAAATTTTTATTATCCTTATCAATAATAAAATTTTTTATTGCATCTGTAAAAGCATAATTTTCTATTGTTCTTATATTCTTACCAATCTCAATCTCTAAGTCATAACAACCAGAAAAGGCATTGCCTTGTATTGTTTCTACAATATCAGGTATTTTAAAATTTTTCAATGAATGACAATCTGCAAATGTATAACTGCATATAATATTTGCACCAGCCCACTTAACATCTTTTAAATTATAACATTCTCTAAATGTTGACATACCTATATCTTTTACAGTATCAGAAATAACTACAGATTCTATGTTACTTTTTTTAAATGCTGACTGTTCAATATATACAACACCACTATCAATAACGATATTTTTTAAATATTCATTACTATAAAATGAATATTCTGATATCGTTTTTGTTTTACCTGTAATAGTAAAACTATTTTCTTTTTTTGCTTTTGGATAGTACAAAAGCACAGTTTTATCTTTATTATATAAAATACCATTGTCAGATGAAAAATATTTATTGTCCAGAGACACTTCGACCTCTGTAATATTAGCATCTTTATTTGTAAATACTATGCTATCTATCTTTTGAATATCTTCGCCTATATAAAGTTTGCCACTTCCAGAAAAATTTACCAGTATATTGCCATTAACTTCTTTGTCAATTTCTGCTTTTACTATATTGCTGTCCATATATATACCCGCAAACAGCATTAATACTATAATATAAAAAATATGTATAAGTTTTTTCATTAATATACCCCCCTGTTTCATTTGTTTACCTTTATTAGTTTCTAATATTACAGTTACTTATTTTTAAATTATAATATCTTATTATGTCAAAATAATTTCAATTTTAAAGCATCTTAAAATACTTTTTGACTATAGTATAATTAAAATCAAATAAGGCGGATTTTCTTCCGCCCTCTTATAACACTTAGTCTTGCGACCTTTGTCTTTGCTGTATTGACCTTTAACCTAAGTTGCTGTTCCATTCAATTTATTATCAAATGCATGATACGTTTTATACATTCTCCTTTTTGTAAGCAATATCACTGTAAATTATTCTATTATGTTAAAATATTATCAATTCCCCCGCAATCTTTCAAATACATCATACAGATTCAATGTTCCATTGCCCCATAACCTATTTGGTTCTGTAACCCCATCTGAATCTGCCCCACGTATTAAATACTTTTGTATAATTACTGTGTCCATAGAAGTATTATTTTCACGTAAAATTCCCCATTCCAGTAAAAGTGCAGCTGCTCCCGCAGTAATTGCGGCTGCTATACTTGAACCACTTTGAAAACCATATCTTGCAGTTAAATTTTTCTCTTCCTCAGTTAATGGGTATACATTGCCTATTCTTGGCAATGGTCCGTATACATTTATACCTGGTGCTGCAAAATCTGGTTTTATATTACCATTGCGTGTAAATCCCCTGCTTGAATCTACAGCTATACTACGGTTTAAGGAGTTATAGTATGAAACTGATATCAAATTTGTGTTATTACTTGGGCAGCACAGTGTTATATTAGGATCTGCCTCTAAGAAATATGTTGTTGATGGCAAGAAATTCCTGATTGGAAGCCACATATTAAAATAGGCATTTCCTTTTGTTTCATTAAAGACACGTACCTTCCATATTCCCTCTGAAGGATTGTCAAAACGTATCTGTACAAATTCATCACCACTTTCATATGAAAGCAGACTATATTCTATATCTACAACAGTATCTTCAAATATAAAATTTATTCTTCTTTTTTCTCCATGCCTAGCTACAGTTTTACCACTGTATTCACCACTAGGAGATATTATACTGACTGACAAAATCTGTGGGGAATCACTATATAGTTCAAGCGTAAAACCATGTCGACTTCCAGAACGTATCTCCACTTCTATATCTTGCCCCGCAGCTAACACATCACTCTTATAATGCCTACTTGTATTAGCTTCATTGCCACCTGCTGTCACTATTGCAACACCCGTATTGTTTCCTAGTGTACGCATTACCTCTCCAAGTATACCACCAGTTATATGACCACCAAGACTTGTACCCATTCCAAAACATATAACAAGTGGCATATTTGCTTCGGCAGCCTTTTGTCTTAAATACTTTATAGCAATTAAAATATCTGTTTCTGCATATACAGGTTCATCTGTATCAATATGGTAAAATGATTTAAGTCCTTTTTTTGCTTCTTTACATTTCACTACACATATAGTAGTAAGAGGTGCTACGCCTGCAAAATTTTTTTCTTCTATCAGAGTGCCACACGCAACTCCAGCAATAAATGTTCCATGTCCATTAAAATCTCTGCTTGGAACTATATTCCATGGATTGTCAGAAGCTAAAGCTTCATTTATTTCTTCATTAGTGTACTCTACACCATAAGCAAATCCCTCTGGAATTCTGCCATACTTTAAATTGGCGCATCCATTTTTATTATTATTTCCTAAGTTTGTTTCACTTTCTTCATTGCCATTTTCCTGAAGTGTACATGGATTAATAGTCTGGTCCCAGATAGAATAAATCCTACTGTCTCCAATAGAGTCTAAAAAAGCGGGAAGTGTGTAATCTATCCCCGCTGGTGTACGATATATATTACTATATTTCATTTATTCCAGTGCAAACATAAATAATAAAACGAAGTGGTTTCTTACATCCTTGATAAGCTTCATGTGATACATTCTTTACAAATAATGCAACTTCTTCTTCTAAAACATACTCTATATTACTATTTGAAAATGCCGCACGCTGTAATATCTTGCAAGCACTGTTTATTTTTGTCTTTGATATTTTTCCTGCAAATGTACTGTATAACTTTTCAGCATATTCTATGTCATCCAGTCCAAAAATGTTTCTCAAACCGCACAATTTAAGAAATTTATTTAATATACCAAAATATATTATAACTCTTTCATTACTTGTGTCTGTCAAACCAAGCTTTCTAAAAAGCAACATAAATTTTATTCTATTATACATTACTAATATAACACATAGTAATAAAAACAACATAAATATCCCTGCTGCCACAGGCAATTTAAAGCTATTACCATTATTGTAATTATTCTGGTCTGTTTTATTTATGTTGTTATCAGAAGCAGGCTCAGTTTCTTTCTGTATATTTTCTGTTTCATTGATATCCTCTTGAATAAAATCATCATCACTATAATTTTCAGAGCTTTGAAATTCTTTATCTTTTTCTGTTTCATTTGGAAGGGAATGACTGATATAGTCATCATCTGCCACAGAATTTGTCATATCAAATGGTATCCATCCAAAGCCTCTTTTATACACCTCTGTCCATGCATGTGCATTATAATCTTTAACATATGCAACATACTTCGCAGTGCCAGAAGCATCGTATTCAATATTAAATTCAAATGGGCTTATATTATAACCTGCCGCATATCTTGCAGGAACACCCTTAAATCTTAATAACACTGTACCAGCAGTTGCATAATGCTCACAATATCCCTTTTTTTGTTTAAATAAAAAATATTCTATATAATCTTTTCCCGGAGGCAGTTCTTTAAGATTTTGGCTGTATTTTGTATTTTCACATATTGCATTTTTCACAGCTATACACTGCAAATCAGTCTGTGTATATAAATCAATTTTATCCGCAAAATTTGCCAGTTTACCATTATTATGTGGTAATGAAAGATATTTTTTATTTACGTACGAAGTATATTTTTTATAATCCCTTATTCCTTGTACTTCTTCATAATCAGTTATTGTCAGTATATAATTTTTTATATGGCTTGGTGCATTATAACAATAAAATGTGTAATTGCCAGAAGCATTTTTTTTTGAACTCTTTGACATATATGGAATATATAGTGAATTATTAGATTTTTTTTCTTCTGGGTATATATTTATATTTATAGTATCTACAGTTCCTATTCCTAAGCTTTTATTTATTAAAAGCTTTTCTATACCATTAAAAAACATATGGTTTATCTCTTCTTCACTTAAAGGAGGGTTTTTATCAGAATTACGCCATCGTGTCCCATTATATTCATCCGCATAAAAGCTCCTTATATATACATTATCGGCTGGCATTTTATCAGTTTCTATTCGCATAATAAATCTGCCTATCTGGTCCGGTGAATTATTGTCTAAATAGCCATTATTATCTTTAAAAACTTTACTTTTTATATTTTCAGCCAAAATTTTGGCTTTTCTTTCTATTTCATGTTCTTTTTTCAATGCTTTTTCCGAATTTGCAAACACTCTGTCTTTTGTACTTCTACCTGCTTGTACTGATGCAATAATGCTGACAGTTATTATTATAATAAACATAATATATCTTGTACATATTTGTCCAACAACTTGCTTGCTTTGCGAAAAGTTTTTTCTGCCACCGCTCATTTCAAATTTTATACCAAATAACAGCCCTGATACACCAGGTACAAAAAAATATGATGAAGTTAATGATGGTGCTTTGCCATGTAACATCTCCATTCCTATTATTGCTACAACAGGAAGCAATATAAAAAAATTCCTTTTTATTCTGAATGATGCCATAGCAATAAACAAAGTTAGTATAACAACTATTATTATAAATGCTAATTTCTCATATACAGGCTTCCCAAATAGTATTATAGAATTTCTTGTGGTATCAACCTCAAAGTCTCCCAGATTCATATAAATATAATACTGTCTTTTAATATATTCATATAATACATATAATTCTTTTTCTATAAGCTGACAATTTTTTATAATAACAAATATAAGCCCTGAATTTACAATTAGCAGTCCAATATTAGACCATATGTTGCTATTAATAAATAATACACACATTATAAAACTTGATATAAGACTGATTATAAATATTTTACCATAATCTCCATTGTAAGCATATGCATCGCAAAATGACATATACAATCCAAAAACAGTAGATGCCAAAAAACAAGTGTTAAAAAAAATGCGTGCCATTATATTACTTATATTAGACATAAGCTCCCCTTTATTATATCTATAGCTGTATTTCGGCTGTTGAAATTGATTCTTTTAAGTTATTGTAATTATACTGAATAACCTTACAGTCATTTACATACAATTCAAAACTGGTATTAAGTGCAAGATATACAAAATTGCTTTGTATATTATACTGTCCTGCATACATATTTTTTAACAAATATATATCTGTATTTTGTCTAGCTTTTTCCGAAATTTTATCTATAAATTCTTGTACAACTTCATATAAATCACTTTCCTGTTTTATACTGAATCTCAAAATTTTACCCTGACTTGTATCATACAAACATATATAATGCGAAAAATCATTAAAAAGCAGACTAGTTGAGATTGATAACACAGTCTGTATAAAGCCTCTTTTAATATAGTCGCTTTCTATTGTTCCTAAATCCAGCAAAAAAACAACTCCAGATGAAGGAGTGTTGTATCTTTGTTTAACTATAAGTTCATCAGTCTTTGCAGACAATTTCCAGTGTATATTTTTTAAACTGTCGCCCGGAGTATATTGTCTATGTTCACTATTTTCACTATCACCAGAATTCATAAAATTATTTTGTACAGTTTCATCTTTAAAAATATATTCATATGCACTCTTTACCTTTATAATTGGTATTTCATACAATTCAGGTATCACTACAACTGACTGTTTATACACATAATGTGCTAAGACAGGAAGCTTTAATATTCCAAGAAAATCATTTACCCAAACCCTTTTTATGCTAAATTCTATGTTTCCCGGATTTTTTGTAATATAAGAACATCTAAGAATTGTAGAACTGTGACCATCTGCACTGCCATAAAATTTTGTAAATTCTCTTTTTCCTGAATATAAAACCAGACTTTTTACTTTAATTTCAATTTTTCCAGCAGGCAAAATTCCCTTATTATTTATAGTAATACTTACAGGTATCCTTTTTCCAATCTGTACAACATCTTTAGGAATACTCATAGAAACTTCAAGATTGTGTATACTTATAATATTTAATATGATAAGCAACAGGATTATACAAAGCTGTCCATAACAAATATTTAAAAAAGCTTCATTTCTGTATATTAATGCAATATACATACTGACAGCAGCCAAAATAATATATACTGTAAAACGTCTCATTATAAACCATCCTCCAAATCAGAGAAAATGTTTTATAGATTTAGGTTTTTTGATTTTTGTTTTTATCTGTTCAAGTATATCCTCAACACTCAGATGTGACATACGTGCTTTTGACGCAAGCACTATACGATGTGATGCTACAGCGTTAAATACACTTGTTACATCATCTGGTATAACATAATCCCTACCCTGTAAAAAAGCGGTGGCTTTAGACATACTTGCGAGTGCAATAGTACCTCTTGGGCTTAGACCAAGTTCTATTGCGGGATGTTGTCTTGTTTCTCTTATAAGCAGACAAAGGTATTTATAAACCTCATCTTTAATAAAAACTTCTTTTACAATTTTTTGTATATTTATAAGTCCATTTCCATCAATAACTGGATTAACTCGGTTAATTATATCATTGCTTTTTCCTTTTGCTATTGCAATTTCATCTTCTAATGATGGATAACCCACTGACAAACATACCATAAAACGGTCTAACTGTGACTCTGGCAAAAGCTGTGTGCCTATGCTTCCTGTTGGATTCTGTGTTGCTATTACTATAAATGGATGTGGGACTTCCCTTGTCACACCATCTACAGTAACACTGCCCTCTTCCATAACTTCAAGAAGGGCAGACTGTGTTTTAGGAGATGTTCTGTTTATCTCGTCAGCCAGAAAAAGGTTAGACATAACTGTACCTGGTTGATAGTAAAACTCCCCATCTTTCTTGTTGTACATAGTAAACCCCAATATATCTGAGGGCAGTACATCAGGTGTAAACTGTGTACGTGTACATTCAAGGTTCATTGCTTTTGCAAATGCTATAGCAAGTGTCGTCTTACCAACTCCCGGAATATCATCAATAAGTATATGTCCTCCTGCCAATATTGCAGTCATTGTAAGCAGCACACATTTTTCTTTGCCAATTATTGCTTTTTTTACTTCATCTATAATACTTATTGCTTCGTAATAATATCTTTTTTCTTCCATTTTATAACTCCACTTAACTTTCCAGAGTAACATACACCATACCCTGTATCAATAAAACCCATCATAATACCATTTCCATACAGTTTTAACACAGGCTGTCTCTGCACTTTCGCAATGCCTGTTGCTTCAAGAACTTGTTCCGAAGCCATCAGTCCATAACAATGTGGTACTATGTACACACCATTATTTATACCGCTTTGTACTTCACTTCCATAATGGTAAGCAACCGCAAATCTGTAACTTACTAGCTGAAAACATTCATCTCCATAATATTTTTCTAGAGAGTCTGGCAGACCTGTATATTCTACAATATAATCTTGGTAACTCTCAGAATAAATACGATTAATACATTCAGTAGCCATATAGTCTCCATTTCCGCATAATTATGCATAATAATAAGATAAATTAATATATGCAGAAAGAAGCATATAAGTTACATAGATGAATTGTCTGGCAGCTCTCTTTGGGTAAGTATCTTTGCTTCTCCACTGCCTCTCATCTCTATTTTTGGTGCTCCACAGTTGTTAATATAATCTTTTGTTATAGTAACTTTTCCAATTAAATCATCCTTTGGAATTTCATACATTATATCAAGCATAAACTCTTCTATAACAGCCCGCAATGCACGTGCCCCAGTCTTTTTTTCTATTGCTTTTTTTGCAATGCTTCTCACTGCTTCATCGTCAAATACAAGGTCAACTTCATCAAGTGCAAGAAGTTTTTTATACTGCTTTAAAATTGCGTTTTTAGGTTGTGTAAGAATTGTAGCAAGCATATCTTCTGTCATTGCCTGAAGTGCGAACACCACTGGAAGCCTTCCAAGAAATTCTGGTATCATTCCAAATTCACGCAAATCTTCTGTGGTAACTTTTTGCAGTAAATTCTCATCTTTGTCAAAGCTATCTTTCAGTTCTGCATTAAATCCAATAGATGACTGTTTTGTCAGCCTTTTTTTAATAATTTTTTCCAAATTTGGAAATGCACCACCACATACAAAAAGAATATTCCTTGTATTTACAGTTGTAAGTGGAACCATTGCATTTTTACTGCCAGCACCTACAGGCACCTCCACATCACTTCCCTCTAAAAGTTTAAGAAGCCCCTGTTGTACAGATTCACCGCTTACATCTCTGCTGTTTGTATTGCGTTTCTTAGCTATCTTATCTATTTCATCTATAAATATAATACCATGCTCTGCCTTTTCAACATCGTTATCCGCTGCCGCAAGAAGCTTTGACACAACACTTTCTACGTCATCACCAATATAGCCTGCTTCTGTAAGTGATGTTGCATCAGTTATAGCAAGTGGCACCTGTAAAATCCTAGCAAGAGTTTTCACAAGATATGTTTTACCACAGCCAGTAGGACCTGTCATAAGCATATTGGATTTTTCTATTTCTACATCATCCTGCTCCATATTATCTGTAAGCACACGCTTGTAGTGGTTATAGACCGCAACTGACATCACTTTTTTAGCGTGCTCTTGTCCTACTATATATTCATCAAGTTTTCCCTTAATTATGTGTGGTGCTGGCAGATGTTGTATATCAAATACCCCTTCAGAAACTTTTTTCTTTTTAGTTTCCTCTTTTTTCTTCTTTAATTTCTGGCGTTTAGGAACATTCTCTTGCATATTACCTACACCACCGCTGAACATATCCATATATGGCATACCCTGAAACGGACCCGTAATATTTATATTTCCCATAGAATTAAAAGTCTTTTGCATACAGTCACTACATATACAGATATTATTCGGGATATGAATCATCTTACCAGCCTTGCTTTCAGGTCTACGGCATATAAAACACACATCCTCATAATCCTTATCATCATCATTTTTATTGTTATTATTATTTATATCCTCTGGCATATTATCCTCCTATCGTCTATCCATCCATTACTAATTAGATTACCCTAATACTGCCGTTTTCGTCAACTCTGTAATGATAAATATTTATTATATTTCTATTAATTTATTGCAGTTGTAACAAAATTTGGCTATACTATAAATAACATGACAAGAATAGGGGGTTATTAATATGTCAAAATTCAAAAAATTAGCAAGTTTTAACCTTGTAACAGTACTTACAGTTTGTTCCATATTTGGTAACATGGTTTCTTTTGCACCACCCGCATATGCTGCTGAAGAAGAGAGTGCTTATGATGATATGCAAGAGAGTGAGAGTGTTGAACTGTTTTTAAATTATTCAAAACGCAAGATTATTTATGGTACTACCCAGTATTTATCAGATATAGAAGCATTTAATGCAAGTGGGGCAGCTATTACCCCTACTGAAATTGAATGGATGTCAGACGATGAATCTGTTGCAACTGTAAAATATGGTACAATTTTTATAGAAGAACCCGGAGAAACAGTTATTACAGCTACATACAATGGAAACACAGCTTCATTATATCTTGAAGTTATTGAACCAGAGGCTTTTATCGACAAATCAGAGCTAAAAAATAGACTTGTGGGTGATAAATGTACAGACTGGTACACTGCTACTGAAGATATTAAAGTAACTGTAAAATCTGGCAATAAACAAGTAGTGAAAGTCAATGACAATGGAAGTCTTAAAGTACTTGCACTTGGACAATCAGTAATTACATTAAAACCAAAAGGTGGAGATGCTGTCAAGTACACAATGAATGTAAACAAACGTCATGTATATATTAACGATGATGAAATATTAAGTCTGCAGAAGTATATTAAAAATATAAAAAATTATGAACAGGCAATCTGGACTGCTTCAGAGCCAGGCTATATAGAAACACTTCCTGATGGTACTATGAAACCTTTAAAAGCTGGTAAAGTATCCTTGAGCACAGACTTAAATGGGCAGACATACAAAGTAATATTAAGAATTACAAACTATAGTTTAATGAAAGAACTTGCACTTAATTCTTTAAAAGATACACTTCGCTACCCAGCTTCACTTTCTGTTAATAGCATTTCACATAATAGTAGGAAAATAACCATTGACTACAGTTCTATGAATAAATATGGTGGCTATGACAGGAAAAAATTCATCTTAAAGATAAATATGGCTGGCAAATATACAACTAAGACAATAAGTATATATGACTGATTAAAAGCATAAATTAATTATAGAAAATATAGCAGAAAGACACAGGTCATAAATTATGAAAAATATCGGCAAGAAAACCAAGGCTTTTGTTGTATTATTATGTTTAGGATTACTTGCAGCTTCTGTATATAGCAGAAAAGATACAATTTTACCTGTCATAACAGAGACAGACGATGGACGCACTCCTGAAGAAACACAAAATGATTTTAATAATTTTATCAATTCTGTGTTTACAGAAGAAGTTACAGATGATAGCATTACATTAAACTATTCAGTAAAAGACAAACAACAATATGGACTTGCTGGTGTAGCTCCAACACTTGGAGAAGTAAGCATTGACGACATGAAAGATAGCCTTTTTGTATCTGAAAACCGTCTTGCAGCAATGGAAAAGTTTAACTATTCAAAACTTACCAGTTCACAACAGTTAATTTATGATATAATGTACAGTATGCTCAGTCAGAATATGCAGTCTTCAAATTTGCTTGAATATTCAGAATGTCTTGGACCAACTACAGGAATACAGGCACAGCTTCCTGTACTTTTTGCAGAATACAATTTTTATGAAAAAAGCGATATTGATACATATATTGAACTTTTAAAGCTTGTACCTGCATATTTTGACAGCATTATTGAATTTGAAAAGAAAAAATCCTCGGATGGGCTGTTTATGAGCGATACAACAACACAAGCCATTATCGACCAGTGTAATGAATTTGTTGAAAGCAGCAACGACAATTATCTTATAACTGTATTTAATAATAAAATCAAAGAATTTAATGATTTAAGCGAAGAAGATAAAAATTCTTATATAAGCAGCAACCAACAGGCAGTTACAGAGTGTATTATTCCTGCATATAAAAACCTTATCAATGCACTTGTAAAATTAAAAGGTACAGGTGAAAACGAAAATGGTCTATGTGGATTTGATAAAGGCAAGGAGTACTATGAATACCTTGTAAAAGCACGCACAGGTTCATACAGAAAGATTGCTGATATAGACAGAATGCTTGACAATGCACTTTCAAGTTCACAGCAAAAAATGGCAAAGCTTATGACAGATTCACCTGATGTATATTATAAGGCACAAGACCTAGAATATAAATATAAAGACCCAAGCAAAGCTATAGAATACTTAAAAGAAGCAATTAAAAATGATTTTCCAGAACTTGCAGATGACATAACCTGTGTTGTAAAATACGTCGACAAATCACTTGAAGAAAGTATGAGTCCTGCATTTTATCTTACACCTGCATTAGATGCTTACAAAGAAAATGTAATTTACTTGAATCAAAATGAAAGATATGATTTAAGCGAATCATTTCCTACAATAGCACATGAAAGTTATCCGGGTCATCTATACCAGAACTGTTATTTCCAGTCACTTGAGGTTGAACCGATAAGAAGTGTTATAAATATTGGGGGGTATTCAGAAGGATGGGCAACGTATGCTGAACTGTACAGTTACAGTATCGCTGGTATAAACAAAGATGTTGCAAACCTAATGGTACAAAATACAATTGCAACATTGTGTGTTTATGGCAAAGCTGATATAGGTATAAATTATATGGGATGGGATTTTAACAGACTTCAAGAGTATCTTGCAGACTATGGGTTTACAAAAAGCCAAAGTCGTATGGTATTTGACTCAGTAGTGGCAGAACCTGCCAATTATCTACAGTATACATTGGGATATTTAGAAATAGAAGAACTGATAAAGAAAGCCAAAACCAAACTTGGAAATAATTTTAAACTCAAAGATTTTCATGAGTTTTTTTTATCAATCGGAGTTGCTCCTTTTTCCATTATAGAAGACCGTCTTGATAAATGGATAGAGGAAATCCAGAAGGATACAAACTTAAATTAAGGACAGGAGTTAAACCTATGAATCAGCCAGATGAAAAAAAGACAGGACGTTTTATTATCTTGTTGTCAATGGCATTAATAATATTTGCTATAACAGTCTGGGCATTTTTACAGTCATTGTCTTATATAAAAGGAACTAATAATACACTAGATAACCAGACCGTAAATAATGACAGTGTTAATATTGCAGATGAAAAAAAACAGATTGACATAGATAAACTTGGAAAAGACATTTTAGCAAAAGTAAAATTTGAAACAGAACTCAAACAAATTGACGAAACAGTTGCCAGAGAACTTTTAGAAGTTTCAGACAGTTCAAACCTCCAATTGTATATGGGAAATGGCAACTATTCCGATGAACTTATTTTAATTGCATCCTCCAGTGAAAAAGAAGCAGTTTTGGACCAGAAAATTGTTGAAAAATATCTAAGTGATATGAAAAAATCATTCGACACATATATACCAGAACAGTCAAAAAAAATTTCAGATGCAGTTATTATACAAAGCGGATGCTACACAGTTATATGTGTAACCAGTGACACAGATAGTGCAAAAGAAATTATCCAAACAGCATTTGAACAAGACAGTACAGAATCCAAACCTAGCGAAAGCCCTGTTGAAGTAACAATAAAACCTTCTGCAAAACACACCTCCTATAAAAAAATATATTCCAATGACACTGTAACTGCATATCCATCAGGTGTTATAACTATAGGAAATACTGCATATGAGCAATACGACTATATAGAAGATATTGCTGTTAAATATACAGACACAGTCAACAATATAGCTGCTAAACTTAAAGAGAAAGCAGATGTATATAGTTTAATTATTCCAACAAGCATTGGTGTAACACTACCAGATAATAAAAAAACAGAAGCAGGTTCTTCTGACCAAGAGATTGCATTAGAAAAAATTATATCAAAGATGTCTCATGATATAAAAGTTGTACCACTGTATGATGGACTTATGAGTCACAGAAAAGAATATATTTACTTCAGAACTGACCACCACTGGACTGCAAAAGGTGCTTATTATGCATATAGAGAATTTTGCAAAATTAGACAAATCACTCCAAACCAAATTGCAGATTACAAGAGAGTTTCGTTTGGCAGTTTTACAGGTTCATTTTATAAAGAGACAGGACAGAAAGCACCACTAGAAAAAGATGAGTTTTATGTCTACTATCCAATAAATAATGCAAACCTTACTCTTAAATACACCAACAAGGATGGAGTTACAATAAATGGCAATGTAATAGAAGATGCATCAGGTTATGGTGAAAGCTTAAAATATTCTGCATTTATAGATGGTGATAATCCATTTACTATTATTGAAAATAATACGCTAAACAACGGTTCATCATGTGTTGTCATAAAGGAATCATTTGGCAACTCCTTTATCCCATATCTTGCAGACCATTATCAGACAGTTTATGCTATTGACTATAGATATTGGAGTGGAAAACTTACTACATTTATAGATGAAAACCCTGTTGATGATGTAATTATTCTAAATAATATTTCAATGACTAGAAATTCGTACCAAGTTGGTAAAATGGCATTATTGGTGGAGGAATCTGATGGTATTTAGCAGTTTAATTTTTTTATGCATATTTATGCCAGTAATGTTTGCAGTATACTATTTATGTCCAGCTAAATTAAGAAACTTATTTTTACTATTTTCAAGTCTGCTTTTTTATGCGTGGGGAGAGCCAGTATATATCTTAGTAATGCTTTTCTCCATAATTTTTAATTATACTTTTGGAATTATCATTTCATCACTTAAAGATAATTCAAAACTGACAAAAGCAAAAATTACGTTAATAATTTCAATTATTGGAAATTTAAGTATGCTATTCTTTTTTAAGTATACAGGTTTTTTTATGCAAATATTTATCGCCTTGCCAATAGGAATTTCTTTTTACACATTTCAGACTATGTCTTATGTAATAGATGTATATATTGGAAATGCTAAAGTACAGAAAAATATTATAAATTTTGCAATGTATGTGTCTATGTTTCCACAGCTTATCGCAGGTCCAATTGTGAGATATAGACAAATTGAAAAAGAAATTGACAACAGAAAACTGTCAGATGAAAATATTGCTTTTGGTTTACAGAGATTTATAACAGGTCTTGGTAAAAAAGTTATATTTGCAAACCAAGTAGGAATCCTGTGGGATGAAGTATACAACTGTGTATCTTCTGGTACAGATATATCGCTATTATTAGCTTGGCTTGGAGCAGTCGCCTATACATTTCAGATTTATTTTGATTTCTCAGGATATTCTGATATGGCAATAGGTATGGGACAGATGCTTGGGTTTAATTTTATAGAAAATTTTAATTACCCATATTTGTCAAAAAGTATAACAGAGTTTTGGAGAAAATGGCATATTTCACTTGGAACGTGGTTTAAAGAATATGTATACATACCACTTGGCGGAAGTAAAAAAGGCTTTTTAAGACAGCTTATAAATCTTTTTATAGTGTGGGCACTTACTGGTCTATGGCATGGGGCTGCTTGGAATTTTGTAGTATGGGGCATTTACTTTTTTATACTATTGCTTATTGAAAAATGTTTTTTGCTAAAAATACTACAAAAAATTCCTAAATTTTTCAGCCATATATATGCATTATTTTTTATTATTATAGGATGGGTAATTTTTGCTTGTCAAGATTTTGAAATGTTAATTCATTATCTTAAAACGATGGCAGGTGCTGGTGTACCACTTTTTAATAACTATGCCATATACAAGCTATATACAAATCTAATTTTATTATTATTGATGGTAACTGCTTCTACAAAATTTCCACGTCAAATATTTTTAAAACTAGAAAAAAAGCATTTTTTGTTCTCATCAATATTTTCATTTATAATACTGATATTAAGCATATCACTGCTTGTAAGTGGAACATATAACCCATTTTTATATTTCAGGTTTTGAATGGAGCTAGAGACTATGAAAAGAGCATATAAAATATACAATATATTAGTTTTTATAATACTTGCTATACCTTTGGTACTTATATTTACATTACCACAGCGTGACTATTCAGCCAACGAAAACAGATATCTTGACAAATTTCCAAAAGTCACAACAGACGAAATATTTTCAGGTAAATTTCAAGACGACGTTTCTAATGCCTTTAATGACCAATTTTTTATAAGAGAACAGATGACAGAACTGACCACTTCTTTTAAAAAACTGCTTGGATTTAAAGATATAGGCGGCGTGTATATAGCAGATGACAATTACTATATTGCAAAAGTAACTGATAGCGATATATCACAGGACAAATTTATACAGAATTTAAGATATATAAGCTATTTTGCAAAAAAACAAAACGCACACGTATACACAATGCTTGTTCCATCACCTATAACCATACTTAAAGATAAATTACCTGCCTTTGCACCTTTTTATAATACACATTCTATGTATAATACAGCAATCACACTGCTTGGAGAATCAGATTTTATAGATATACGTGAAATATTAGAGCAGGAGGATAATGTATTTTTTAAAACAGACCACCACTGGACATTAAAAGGTGCTTATACTGCATACTGCGAATATTATAAAAAAGCAGAGCTTGGCTTAACTAAGGAGCATACTTATGAGTCTTTTAATCCTGTAATGGTAAGCAATAATTTTTATGGAACACTCTATTCAAAAGCTCTGGATATTAATGCAAAGCCAGATGAAATATACGCAATATATACAAAAGAAACAAAAAATGCTAGAGTGACATCTAATGACCAAAAAGAAAGTACAGGCATATACAATGAAGAAAGTCTTGAGAAAAAAGATAAGTATGCGTATTTTTTTGGTGGTAATCATGGCAGGACAGATATCGATACTAACAGCAATACAAAGAAAAAACTTCTTGTAATAAAAGATTCATTTGCTAACAGTTTTGTTCCATTTTTACTTGAAAACTACTCACATATAACAATGATTGACCCAAGGTATTATAATGAATCAATTTTTGAAACAACATTAAAAGGAAAATATGACCATATATTAATTCTCTACGAAATAAGCAATTTTGCACAAGACAAAAACCTTTATAAACTCACAAAATAAATGTCACTATTACAATTTAAGTAATAGTGACATTAAAAATTGTTATTATTCATAATCGCTAAAAATCAAAATAATTTTTACCAAAACTTTCACGTGTACCTTTTCTACGTTTACTATAGTTGGTATTTCTTCTGTATTTGCTTTCTTTAGCCTTTGGAGCGGCTGCTTTCTGATAATGCTTACTATGGTTGCGTCTTCTGCTTTTTTCTGTTGTCTGCATACGCCTTTGCTGTCTCTGTCTCCTTGCAAACATTCTACGTCCTGCTTTACTTCTGTAACCACCCCTGCTTTTGTGTTGCCTACTTCTATTTCTAATTCTGTAGAGCAAACGGAACTTTCTTGCTAAAAATATTAATATTAAAACTGCTAAGACAATACCAGCTACCATTATAGGTATTAACATATGTGCTTTAATAAAATTAATAATAGGTGAGAAAATCCTACTTAAAGCATTTTTAATTTTAGCAATCTGTTTATTTTGTTTAGCAGTTTTGGCACTGTTTTCTTCAATATCTTCAATTTCATCACTTACAATTTTCCTTGAAGCTTCATCCAGATGATTTTGAACAGTTTTTTCATATACTATGTCAGTAGAACCTGCCACCCTATCTCCATAAATATATGTGACTTTGCCAATAATATTTTCTCCATCTTGTATATTTGCTTTTTTATTATATGTTACCTTCTGTTTTACATTAGATAACTTTGCTCCCTTTGGCAGAACAACTGCAGATTCATTAGAAAGGCGTATAGGAGAGCTTTCTACATTGAAAAAATTATTATAAGTATTAAAAAGGTTAACATTAATATCAGTTTTTTCTTCATTAACACTGTATTTTTTATAATTTGCAAATCCAAAATTTAAAAGAGACGTAGTATCTGTATATTCATTTGGTTCACCCTGCTTAGGACTGTCCGCATACATAATAACAGATAGAAGCTGCATACCATTTTTTTCTGCAAAAGTTACTAAAGTGCTGTGTGCAATATTAGTGTAACCTGTCTTGCCACCAGTACAGTATTTATATTCATATTGTGGATTCTGATACCCATTTACCATCTGATGATGATTGAGCCATACACGTTGTTGTTTATGGGTATTTGTCTTAGCACATGTATAGTATCTTGTACCTGTTATTTTTCTAAATGCAGAATTTTGTATGGCTTCTCTTGATATTACTGCCATATCATAAGCCGTAGTATAATGCTTCGGGTCAGGCAATCCATTAGGATTGTTAAAATGTGTATTTTTGAGTCCCAGTGCTGATACTTTGTCATTCATTAATTTAACAAATGATTTTGTATCACCAGATACATGTTCTCCAACTGCAAGACATACTTCATTTGCCGACTCAAGCATTATAGCATATAGACATTGTTCCATTGACATTTTTTCACCAATATCTGAATAAACCGTTGAACTGCCAGGTTCAATGCCATATACTGCATCACTTGAAAATGTTACTGTATCACTTAAAGAACTATTCTCAAGTGCAAGCAGTGCAGTCATTATCTTAGTAATACTTGCTGGATAGTGTTGTTTATGAATATTTTTCTTATATAGTATAGAGCCAGTAGAAACTTCCATTACAATAGCAGAATCGCATGACAGGCTTTTAGGTCTGGGACCAGAAGGCCATTGAGCATCTCCTCTGGAAGGAGCAGCACTAGAACTTGTCCCTGCTATACCCATAAATAAAAGTACCCCTATAAGTAAAACAGAGGCTATACGTTTTAATCTCATATATAACCGTCCTATCTGAAAATAAATTATTGTATACAATAGAAAAACACTCTCAGTAGGAATCGAACCTACAACTGCCCCTTAGGAGGGGGCTGTTATATCCATTTAACTATGAGAGCGTACTAGAAAAGCTTATCACAATCCTTATCTGTAGTCAAGCACTTTGGAAAAAAAATAAAAAAATTTCGTTAATATTCAGCCTTTAAGGCACGAGTGTGCACCACCCATCATATTAACCTATTAAAACAAAAGGTTTTTGGCTATAATAATTTTGCTCAAAAGTTGTAAAGTGCTGTAAATTTAACTAAAGTCCAAATTATTTCTGATTATGTATGATATAACTTCTTTTATAGAGTAAACTAGAAAAAGAGAAATTAAAATCTCTTTTAAATCAATTGTAAAAATAAATAGAATAAACCATTGTTACCAGCCTTTAGCAGACAACAATGGTTTTATAAAAAATAAAATTTCAATTACAATTAACAAACAAAATATATTATTATACCTGCTAATCCAACTATAATAAAAATACATCCCCCAAACCTTGTACTAATAATATATAAATTTGATGGTTTGATACTTTTATCATCATCTTTCCACTGTTCAACAATTTGGTAAAAAATTTTAGGACTTATAAGCATGATAAGACCTATTATAATAAATACAATTCCAAGAAAAGTATACATATGTCGGTTTTCCTTCTAATATATCTGACTTGGTCCCACAAAAGGATTTGGTACATATGCTTTTGTGGAATATTCTCCATCATAACTTTGAATATCATAATATGATATATAATCATAACATTTAGAATTATTTACATAACACTTAATAGCGTGGTGAACTACCCATTGTCTAAAGCCAATGGGCTTCCTGCTTCACCGACCTCGCAACCTACTATCTCCACAGGCGTTAATTCGGG
>CANOID010000044.1 GCA_947565985.1 uncultured Lachnoclostridium sp. | reverse complement strand
AACCTCGTCCGCCCGACGGTTTCACAAATGATTTTTCCATTCGTACCTTGGATATTTTACGCACAGAAGGAAGCTTGGTTTTCGCATATTCGATTTCTCTGTGCAACCTTATATATCCAGTTGTCAATGTACTTATTATTATATTTAATATAACATAAGAAGCACAAAAAAACAAGAGGCAATTCATCCCCTACTTTTGCCTCTATGACATAGAAATAGGGGACTTCTTGCCACTAAAGGTTAAATCCTATAATATCATATTCATGCTTATAGAATTTTTACAATTTTAAGAAAAAACATCCATAAAATTTTATTTGTATGTGGCTTGACATAAAAATAATTTCTGTATACACTATAAACTAGTGCTTTAAAAAGAAAATACCAGAAATATATCCAGAAAGGAAGCGAAATTATGAATTATAAAGTTGCAGTTATTCCAGGAGATGGAATTGGACCTGAAATTGTGGCAGAAGCAAAGAAGATACTGGATAAGATTGGTGAAAAATACGGCCATTCTTTTGAATATCAGGAACTTCTTATGGGTGGCTGTTCAATAGATGTATATGGTATACCACTTACAGATGAAACATTAGAAGCAGCAAGAGCAAGTGATTCTGTACTGCTTGGAGCTGTTGGTGGTGATGTTGGCAAGTCAGACTGGTATAAGCTACCACCTGATAAGCGTCCAGAAGCAGGACTTCTTAAAATCCGCAAAGGGCTTGGACTTTATGCAAATATTCGCCCTGCTGTCCTTTTTGATGAATTAAGTGGTGCGTGTCCACTTAAGGAAGATATTACAGAAGGCGGATTTGATTTTGTAGTTATGAGAGAGCTTACAGGCGGTCTTTACTTTGGAGAACGTAAAACAATAGAAGAAAATGGAGTTCTCAAAGCTATAGATACACTTACATATGATGAGAATGAAATAAGGCGTATCGCAAAATGGGGCTTCGAAGTTGCTATGAAACGCAATAAAAAGGTGTGTAGTGTTGACAAAGCAAATGTACTTGATTCTTCAAGACTGTGGCGTAAGGTTGTAAAAGAAGTTGCAGAAGAATATCCAGATGCAGAGCTTACGGATATGCTTGTTGATAACTGTGCAATGCAGATTGTACGTGACCCTAAGCAGTTTGATGTAATCCTTACAGAAAATATGTTTGGTGACATTCTTTCAGATGAAGCAAGTATGGTTACTGGTTCAATAGGTATGTTATCATCAGCAAGTCTTGGAGCAACAAAACTTGGACTGTATGAACCAAGTCATGGTTCAGCTCCTGATATTGCAGGACAGGACAAAGCGAATCCAATAGCAACGATACTTTCAGCCGCAATGATGTTGCGTTATTCATTTGACCTTGAAAAAGAAGCAGATGCAATAGAGGCCGCTGTTAAACAAGTTCTTAAGGATGGTTACAGGACTGTAGATATAATGGATGTGGGAAAGACACTTGTTGGAACAAAGCAGATGGGTGATTTAATAGCAGAGCGTCTAGTATAGATAGATTTTAGCATAGATGGAGGTAAGGCGTTATGAAAAGTGATGCGGTTAAAAAAGGAATGCAGACGGCTCCACAGAGGTCGTTGTTTAATGCACTTGGACTTACAGAAGAAGAACTAGAGAGACCCCTTGTTGGTATTGTGAGTTCATATAATGAAATCGTGCCAGGTCATATGAATATTGATAAAATTGTTGACGCAGTTAAGACAGGTGTTGCAATGGCAGGAGGCACGCCTATAGTATTTCCTGCAATTGCAGTCTGTGATGGTATTGCAATGGGTCATATTGGTATGAAATATTCCCTTGTCACAAGAGACTTGATTGCCGATTCTACAGAATGTATGGCACTTGCACATCAGTTTGATGCACTTGTAATGGTACCAAACTGTGATAAAAACGTACCCGGACTTCTTATGGCAGCTGCAAGGATAAATGTACCTACAGTGTTTGTAAGTGGTGGTCCTATGCTTGCAGGTCATGTAAATGGACAGAAAACAAGTCTTTCATCAATGTTTGAAGCAGTTGGTGCCAATGCAGCGGGGAGAATGTCTGATGAAGAAGTTGACAACTATGTATGTAATGCGTGTCCAACTTGTGGCTCATGTTCAGGTATGTATACGGCTAACAGTATGAACTGTCTTACTGAAGCAATAGGCATGGGACTTAAAGGAAATGGTACAATCCCAGCCGTGTATTCGCAGAGAATTAAACTCGCAAAACACGCTGGCATGAAAGTTATGGAACTTTTAGAGAAAAACATTCGTCCAAGGGATATTATGACAGAAAAGGCATTTATGAATGCGTTAACTGTTGATATGGCACTTGGATGTTCTACTAATACAATGCTACATCTTCCAGCTATTGCACATGAAGCAGGTGTTGAGTTAAATCCGGATATAGCTAACCAAGTAAGTGCGAAAACTCCTAACCTTTGTCATCTTGCACCAGCAGGACATCACTATATGGAAGAGTTAAACGAAGCTGGTGGCATCTATGCTGTTATGAATGAGTTAAATAAAAAAGGACTTCTTTATACAGACCTTATAACAGCAACTGGCAAAACTGTAGGAGAGAACATAGAGGGATGTATTAATAAAAATGATGAAATTATACGTCCTGTAGATAAGCCATACAGTGAAACTGGCGGAATTGCCGTACTGCATGGCAATATAGCACCTGATAGCTGTGTAGTTAAGCGTTCTGCCGTAGTGCCAGAGATGATGGTACACGAAGGACCAGCAAGAGTATTTGACTGTGAAGAGGACGCAATAGAAGCAATTAAAAGCGGAGAAATTGTATCTGGTGATGTTGTAGTTATTCGTTATGAAGGACCAAAGGGAGGTCCTGGTATGAGGGAGATGCTTAATCCTACATCGGCAATAGCAGGAATGGGACTTGGCTCAAGCGTTGCACTTATTACAGACGGGCGTTTTTCAGGTGCATCAAGAGGTGCATCAATAGGTCACGTTTCACCAGAAGCAGCAGTAGGCGGACCAATAGCACTTATAGAAGAAGGAGATATTATTGCAATAGATATTCCTGCTAATACAATTAATGTGAAGGTATCTGATGAAGAACTTAAAAAGCGTAAAGCGTCATGGAAGCCAAAAGAGCCAAAAGTAAAAACAGGTTATCTTGCGAGATATGCGTCTATGGTGACATCTGCAGATAAAGGTGCAATCTTAAAAATTAACTGAAAGTATATAGAAAGGTTTGGTTATAAAAATGCAAATGACAGGTTCCCAGATTGTTATTGAATGTTTAAAGGAACAAGGTGTTGATACTGTTTTTGGATATCCCGGGGGAGCAATACTTAATATTTATGACGAATTATATCGACATCAAGATGAGATAAGACATGTGCTTGTCTCGCATGAACAGGGTGCTGCACACGCTGCCGATGGCTATGCACGCTCTACAGGAAAAGTTGGTGTATGTATGGCAACAAGTGGTCCGGGTGCTACCAATCTAGTTACAGGTATTGCAACAGCGTATATGGACTCAGTGCCAATGGTAGCCATTACGTGTAATGTAGGGCTTTCGCTACTTGGCAAAGATTCCTTTCAGGAAATAGACATTGCAGGTATTACAACACCAATTACAAAATACAGTTTTATTGTAAAAGATGTAAAATCCCTTGCATCAACTATGAGACGTGCATTTAAAATAGCACGCTCAGGAAGACCGGGACCAGTTCTTATAGATATTGTAAAAAATGCTACAAGCGATGAAGCAGATTATGAAAGAAAAGTACCAGAACTTATAAAAAGACCATCAAGTCAAATTGACGAGTTAGCAATAGAAGAAGCGGTTAATATTATACGCAATTCTAAAAAACCTGTAGTATTTGTTGGTGGTGGTGCTATTATTGCCAATGCGTCAAAAGAGCTTGAAGAATTTGTAAAGAACGTGGATGCTCCAGTTACAGATACTCTTATGGGCAAGGGTGCGTTTCGTGGCGATGATGACTACTATATAGGTATGCTTGGTATGCATGGTACAAAAACGGCTAATTTAAGCGTATCAGAATGTGATGTACTTATAGTCCTTGGCTCTCGTTTTTCTGACAGAGTTACTGGCAATACAGAAACTTTTGCTAAAAATGCAAAGATAATTCAGATAGATGTAGATGATGCAGAAGTTAATAAAAATATTGATATAGACTTAAATATAACTGGCGATATTAAGTCTGTGCTTGAGATATTAAATTCAAGACTTGAGCAGCTTTACCACAAAGAATGGATTGACAAAGTAATGGCACGTAAGGATGCACTTCCTCTTATGTATAATAAAGAAGTGCTTACAGGTCCTTATATTATAGAAAAGCTTTATGAGCTTACAAAAGGTGATGCAATTATTGCAACAGAAGTAGGACAGCACCAAATGTGGGCAGCACAGTATTACAAATATCTTAAACCACGTACCTTAATTACTTCAGGAGGACTTGGTACAATGGGATATGGACTTGGTGCTGCAATAGGTGCAAAGGCAGCCAATCCGGCAAAGACAGTTATAAATATAGCAGGTGATGGATGTTTTCGTATGAATATGAATGAGCTTATAACTGCATCAAGAAACAACCTGCCAGTTATAGAAATTATATTTAATAATCACGTGCTTGGAATGGTACGTCAATGGCAGACTTTGTTCTATGGAAAGAGGTATTCACATACAGTATTAAATGACAGTATGGATTATGTAAAACTTTCCGAAGCAATGGGTGCAAAAGCGTACAGAATAGAAAAGAAAGAAGATGTTGAGCCTGTTCTTAAAGAAGCATTGGAAAGTGATGTACCTGTAGTAATTGACTGTATTATACAGAGTGATGATAAGGTATTTCCAATGGTTGCACCAGGTAAAAATCTTGATGACGTTTTTGATGAAAAAGACCTAAAAAAAAGGTAATAATTAATAGGACATATAACTAGCATAATATAGCTATTTTACAGAAGGAGGCACACTAAAGTGAGCAGAGTTTATAATTTTTCAGCCGGTCCGGCGGTATTACCGGAAGAGGTATTAAAAGAAGCAGCAGCAGAGATGTTAGATTATGATGGAACTGGTATGTCTGTTATGGAGATGAGCCATCGTTCTAAGGCATATGATAACATAATCAAGACAGCAGAAAAGGATTTAAGAGAACTTATGGGTATCCCTGATAATTACAAAGTAATGTTTTTACAGGGTGGTGCTTCACAGCAGTTTGCAATGATACCTATGAACCTGATGAAAAACAAAGTTGCTGACTATATTATAACAGGGCAGTGGGCAAAAAAAGCATGGCAGGAAGCGTGCAAATATGGCAAAGCAAATAAGATTGCTTCATCTGAGGACAAAACATTCTCATATATTCCTGATTGTTCAGATTTGCCGATTTCTGAAAATGCAGATTATGTTTATATATGTGAAAATAATACAATATATGGTACAAAGTATAAAAAACTTCCTGATACAAAGGGAAAAACACTTGTAGCAGACGTTTCATCATGTTTTTTATCTGAACCAGTTGACGTATCAAAGTATGGTATTATTTATGGCGGAGTACAGAAAAATATTGGACCAGCAGGAGTTGTTATTGTAATTATGCGTGAAGACCTTATTACAGAGGATGTACTTCCGGGTACACCAACAATGCTTACGTATAAAACACACGCTGATGCAGATTCCTTGTATAACACACCACCAGCTTATGGCATTTATATTTGTGGCAAAGTATTCAAGTGGATTAAAAATATGGGTGGACTTGAAGTTATGAAGCAGAAGAATGAAGAAAAAGCTAAAGTGCTTTATGATTTTCTTGACAACAGCAAACTTTTCAAAGGCACAGTTGTTCATAAGGACCGTTCACTTATGAATGTACCGTTTGTAACAGGTGATAAAGACCTTGATGCAAAGTTTGTTGCAGAAGCTGAAAAGAATGGATTAGTCAACCTTAAAGGGCATCGCTCAGTAGGTGGCATGAGAGCAAGTATTTACAACGCTATGCCAAAAGAAGGCGTTGAAAAGCTTGTAGCTTTTATGAAGAAGTTTGAGGAGGAAAATGCGAATGTTTAAGTATACATGTTTAAATCCAATCGCCAGTGTGGGTCTTAATAATTTTACAGATAAATATAAAGAGACAGAGGAGCTTGCAGATGCACAGGCTGTTCTTGTACGAAGTGCTTCAATGCATGACCTTGAGTTGCCAGATAGTCTTCTTGCAGTTGCAAGAGCTGGTGCAGGATATAACAATATTCCAACTGATAAATGTGCAAACAAAGGTATCGTAGTTTTTAATACTCCGGGTGCTAATGCAAACGGAGTTAAAGAGCTTTTTGTTGCAGGTATGTTACTTGCAGCACGTGATATTAAAGGTGGAATGGACTGGGTTACTGCAAACAAGGACAATGAAAATATTAGCAAAGATATGGAAAAAGCTAAAAAACAGTTTGCAGGCACGGAACTTATGGGCAAGAAGATGGGTGTAATTGGTCTTGGTGCAATAGGCGTGCTTGCTGCTAATGTAGCTAACCGTATGAAAATGGAAGTATATGGAGTAGACCCCTTCCTTTCAGTAAAAAATGCACTGTCACTTTCAAGGGATATTAAAATTGTAAAAACGTACGATGAAATTTACAAAGAATGTGATTATATCACAATTCATGTTCCCCTTCTTGATGAAACAAGAGGAATGTTAAACAAAGAAGCATTTGATAAGATGAAAGACGGCGTAGTAATTATTAATATGGCAAGGGATACACTTGTAAATGACGAAGATATGAAAGCTGCCCTTGAATCAGGAAAAGTAGCAAAATATGTTACAGATTTCCCTAACCCTGCAGTTATGCAAATGCCAAATGTAATCGCTACACCACACCTTGGTGCTTCAACTGCTGAATCAGAAGACAACTGTGCAGTTATGGCTGTAGATGAGCTGCGTAATTACCTTGAAAATGGTAATATTATTAACTCAGTAAACTTTCCAGCCTGCGATGCGGGAGAGTGTACTTCTAAAGGAAGAATAACTGTAGCACATAAAAATGTGCCAGGAATGCTTACAAATTTAACCAATGTATTTTCTAAGGAAGGTATAAATATTTCTCATATGACTAATAAGAGTCGTGGCAATTATTCATATTGTATGTTTGATATAGATTCAGAAAGTACAGAACAGTTAGCTGCAAGTCTAGACAGTATTGATGGTGTATTAAAAACACGTATTATAAAATAGCAAATTTTAAATTTAGAACAGGGGGCAGATAAAATAATTATCTGCCCCTTATAAAATAAATTGCTTAGTTTTCTTGCAAAAATATTTAATAATTGACAAAGAACGCAGGAGTTGATATAATTGAAACGCGTTTGTAATAGTTTTGTAACAATAATCCAGAAAACCTATTATTGTACAGGCTGTATGGTGGGTTCAGTCTGAAAAGTGACAAAGGTATTGGAGGTTAAAATGAGAAAGTATGTTTTTAAGACTTTGGCAACCTGTATAGCTGTCATGTCATTTACAGCTTTGCCAACAACTGGAAAAGCTATAACCCTTGTAGAGGAAAAACCTCTGGCTGGTTTAACTATTTCCCTTGACAAATACTGTGATACAGTTATTGAAGACTTTGAAAAAGAAGAGGCAGAAGCGAGATTGGCAGAAGAAGAGGAGAAAACAGACGATAGTGAGACTGTCACAAAACCAGAAAACCCAACACAGGAAAAGAAAGAAAATACTAAAAAAGAAGAGGAACACCTTAAATTAAACCTTGTCTATGACAGACTTGGCGTTGCTAATGTAAATAATTATTTGAATGTACGCAAAACTCCGGGAAAAAGTGCAAAGATTGCTGGAAAGATGACAAGGAACTCAGGCTGTAATGTATATAAGATAAAAAAAGGATGGGCAAAGATTGTATCAGGTAAAGTTAGAGGATGGGTTAAAGCAGAATACCTTCTGACCGATGAAAAAGCAGAAGCAAGGGCAAAAAAAGTTGCGACATTAAGGGCTACTGTATCTACAGAAACTTTGAATGTACGTACACTGCCTTCCACTGATTCAAATATTTATGACCAGATTTCGGCTGATGAGGAATATACAATAGGCAATAAAAATATAACAAAAGCTTGGCTTAAAAAGTATATAGCAAAATATTGCACTAAAAAACAGCTACGTGGCATTGATATGGACAAAATGTATAAAGATGCCAAAAACTGGGTTATGCTTAAAATAGATGAAGAAAAGGCTTTTGTAAGTAAAGATTTTATAAATTTTACATATAATCTTAATAGAGCAGTTGTAATAAAACCGCCTGCAAGAAAAAGCAGTTCATCTGGCAGCTCTAGTGGTTCATCTGATAGCTCATCTAGTAGCAGTTATAGTACAGGTTCTTCTATCGTAAATTATGCGATGCAGTTTCTTGGCAACCGCTATGTATGGGGTGGCACAAGCCTTACTAATGGTACAGATTGTTCAGGTTTCGTAATGCGTATATATGAGCATTTTGGATATTATCTTCCACGTACATCAAGGGCACAGGCTGCTGCGACAAGAAGTGTAAGCAGCTCAGAAGTACAAGTTGGTGATTTATTTTTCTATGGAAGTGGTTCAGTAAATCATGTTGCACTTTACATTGGTGGAGGACAGATAATCCATGCAAGTAATGCAAGAGATGGAATTAAAATTTCAAGTGCATATTACAGGCAGCCACTAAAAATTGGAAGAGTTATGTAATAATATAATGTAGTAATATAATTAAATTTAAGCTAAATATGGGCAGCCGCCACTAACTATAAAATAGTGACGGCTGTTATTGGCTAATAGAAAGAGGGATTTAATGGCACTGTCAAATGAGCAGATGGAAAGGTATACACGGCATATTACATTAGAAGAAATAGGGCAAAAAGGGCAAGAAAAACTGTTAAATAGTAAAGTGTTAATTATTGGTGCTGGTGGTCTTGGTTCACCAGCCGCTATGTATTTGGCAGCATCTGGCATTGGTACAATAGGGATTGCGGATGCAGATAAAGTAGAGCTTTCTAATCTGCAAAGACAAATTATACATGGAACAAGAGATATAGGAAAACCCAAAGTTCAGTCGGCAAAAGAAACACTTACTTACATGAATCCAGATGTTACTGTAAATACGTACAATGAACGAATTACTGCCAGAAATATAATAGATTTAGTAAAAGATTATGACTTTATTATTGATGCAGTTGATAATTTTACGACAAAATTCTTAATTAATGATGCGTGTGTAATTAGTAAAAAACCATTTTCCCATGCAGGTGTACTGCGTTTTAATGGTCAGCTTATGACCTATGTGCCAGATAAAGGTCCTTGTTACAGGTGTGTATTTAAGAATCCTCCACCAAAAGGTTCAGTATTAGACTGTAAACAGGCTGGCCTTGCCAGTGTTATCACAGGCATTATTGGAAGCCTGCAAGCGATGGAGGCGGTTAAATACTTCACTAGTGCAGGAGATTTGCTAACAGGAAAGATACTTACATTTGACGCATTAAAAATGCAGTTTCGCACAGTAAAACTTTCAAAAGCAGACAGCTTATGTGCAGTGTGCGGCAATTCTCCAAGTATTACTTTATAATGTTATATATAACACAAGAAGATTATAATATAATATTAGAACATTGTAAAAAAAGTCTCCCAAATGAAGCTTGTGGACTGGTTGCCGGAATAAGGAAGAATGGTAATAAATTTATTAAAAAAGTTTATCTTATGACTAATATAGACTTTAACAGCAAGCATTTTTCAATGGCTCCAGAAGAACAGTTTGCTGTAGTAAAAGACATAAGGGCAAATGGTTATTTATTACTCGGAAATTTTCACTCACATCCACATTCACCAGCTATGCCTTCTAGTGAAGATATAAGGCTTGCGTATGATAAAGGCATGGATTATATGATTCTTTCTTTAATCAATATTGACAAGCCAGTGCTTAATGTTTTTAATATTAACAGAGAAAATGGTAATGTATTATTTGTACCATGGAATATAGTAATTATATAGATAGAAGGGGTTTTAAATTTGAAGCGGAAATATTATTTAATTGATACTGAAAATGTAGGAGATAGGTGGTATAAATTAATTGAAAAACTTGGTAAAAAAGATAGAGTAATTTCTTTTTATACAGAATACCATTCAAAGCGTATGGAAAAGTGCCTATTTAAACAGGTGCATAATCAAAAGATTCTCTGGCTGGAATGTGCAACAGGCAATAATGCACTGGACTACCAGCTAATTGGTGTACTTTCTTATCTGGTTGCAAAACATCCAAAATCATCATTTTATATATATTCTAATGATAAGGATTATAAGAACACTGTAGATTTTTGGAAAAGTCGGGGAATAGATGTTAGCCAGAAAGAATTTGAAGTTATAAAAAATAAAAAAACTAAGAAGAAGAAAAAGAAAGAAAAACAAAATAATAGTAGTGAAATAGCAAATAATACAGCTATAGTTGATGAAATAGCATCTATAAGTCAAAGATTATGTCAAAAAAAATTATCAGAGGCAAAATGCACAGAAGAAATTTCAAGGTCTTTTCCGGTGTCTGACCCAGCGATATGGTATCAGATATACACTGCTATATTTGGTCAGGAAAAAGGAAGAAGTTTGTACCACAAATTTAAAAGTGATGTACAGATGCGTGAAAAACTTGCAAAAAATTATATACAAAATAAGTATTTAAGAGGCGTAAATATTGTAGCATTAGTGCTTAATCAAAATAATTTAGATGTAAAAAGAGCAGAAGATGCATACAAAATAATTATATCACACAATTATAAAAATTTAAATGATATAAAGAGTGATTTTGACGAACAATTTGGTAAAAAGCCGCCACAGATATATTATAGTAAATTAAAGCCTTTTATTAAGATACTCAATAGTATTTGACAACAATTTGAAAAAAATCTCAAAAAGTTATTGACAGAAACTAATTTATGTTGTAATATAAGTATCGTGCTTGTGAGAAATTTGGAAAAGCAAATGCAGACAGGCAATAAGCATTGCACGAGTGGCTCAGTGGTGGAGTATCGCCTTGCCAAGGCGAGGGTCGCGGGTTCGAATCCCGTCTCGTGCTTTTATCTTTAAAAATTTTTAATAGTTAAGTAATTATAATTTTGCACGAGTGGCTCAGTGGTGGAGTATCGCCTTGCCAAGGCGAGGGTCGCGGGTTCGAATCCCGTCTCGTGCTTTTATCTTTTTAGATTTCAGATGTTTTAAACATCTGTTTTTTTATTTCTATCTTTTATCATTAATATAATTCTTATTCATAGTCATTCCACACACATTCAAATATTTTTAATATTATAAAACTAAAACATATAATTTGGCAAAGTTTTATAAAGTGAAAGGAATATAATATATGGTACATCTGCTTTTAGTAATTATTTATTTGGCATTTATTAGCCTTGGACTGCCAGATTCATTGCTTGGCTCTGCATGGCCAGTTATGTATAAAGGATTTGAAATACCTATATCATATGCGGGATTTTTGTCTATGATAATTGCTGTTGGAACAATTATTTCAAGTCTTCAAAGTGAAAGACTTACGAAGAAGCTTGGCACAGGCAAAGTTACAGTAATTAGTGTAGCAGTTACAGCAGCAGCATTAATCGGATTTTCTTGTAGTCATTCATTTAAAGCCTTGTGTTTCTGGGCAATTCCATATGGTCTTGGTGCAGGAAGTGTGGATGCTTCATTAAATAATTATGTTGTACTTAATTATGCCAGTAGACATATGAGCTGGCTTTACTGTATGTGGGGAATTGGAGCATCTGCTGGTCCATACATTATGGGATATGTGCTGGCTTTAGGACGAGGCTGGAACACTGGGTATAGATATATAGGTATACTTCAAATAATACTGTCTATTATTCTTATATTAAGTCTGCCGCTTTGGAAAAAAACAAAAAACAGTAGTTTAGAGACAGATAAAAAATCGCTTTCTTTGCGTCAAATTGTCAAAATAAAAGGGGCAAAAGAAGTTATGGTTACATTTTTTTGCTATTGTGCTTTAGAGCAGACAATTACATTGTGGGCAGGAAGTTATCTTGTTTTAGGAAAAGACTTTTCAGCAAAAGCTGCTGCCGCTTATGCAGGACTCTTCTTTGTTGGTATTACTGTAGGAAGGGCAATTAGTGGCTTTTTAACAATTAAATTTGATGATATAACAATGGTACGCTTTGGATTGTTAATTGTCTTTACAGGAATATTATTTTTATTTATTCCTTTTGGTAATATAACATCATTGATAGGTCTTGTTTTAACTGGCTTTGGCTGTGCACCTGTTTATCCATGTATTATCCATTCAATACCAAGATATTTTGGAACAGATAAATCACAGGCTATGATAGGTGTACAAATGGCGGCTGCCTATACTGGAACTTGTATAATGCCTCCTCTTTTTGGAGTGGCAGCAAATCATATAGGTGTTTTGCTTTTTCCATTTTATCTTACAATAATGTTATTTCTAATAATATTTATGCATGAAACTGTGTTAAAAAAATGCAAAGTATAATTTAATCGTAACTAGAGTATAAAATAATTATAAAAAAGAGAATGTACATTTGCTAAAATGCACAATATATACTATAATATTATTATTAAATGCTATTGGAATTCTGAAAGAAAACATATACAAATCTGTCAAGTTTGCTTGTAAGAGTATGTATATGTTTTTCTATATAGAATTTCTATAAAAACGTTTGACAGAAAGGATAGTTTAATGGTTATTTCAAAGTATTCACTGATTGGTGCTATTCTAAAGTACAATCCTGAGACAGTGGAAGCTTTTAGTGAAATGGGGCTTGATTGTGTCAGATGCCCGTCATCAGCAAGAGAAACATTAGAGCAGGCTTGTAATGTACATGGTCTAGACATTGATGTTGTGGTCGAAAAGTTAAATAATTATACTAGGGAGTGAGGAAAGTAAGCACATGGCTGCACAAAATGAAGCAAGAAATTTAAGCATGGTAATGGATTTATATGAATTGACCATGAGCAATGGTTATTTTGTAGGAAATGACATAAACAAAAGAGTGGTCTTTGACGTATTCTACCGCAATAATCCAGACAAAGGCGGGTTTTCTATATTTGCAGGGCTTGAACAGATTGTTGAATATATAGAAAACCTTCATTTTAATGATGATGATATAGAATATTTTAGAAGCCTTGGTATGTTTGATGAAAAATTCTTAGAATATCTCAGAGATTTTAAGTTCAAAGGCGATATATATGCAATTGAAGAGGGTACTGTTATGTATCCAAATGAGCCTATAATAACTGTAATTGCACCACTTATTGATGCACAGATTATTGAAACGGCTTTGCTTCTTGAAGTAAATCACCAGTCGCTTATTGCTACAAAAACTAGAAGAATATGTTATGCAGCAAAAGACAGGCTTGTGTCTGACTTTGGGGCACGCAGAGCACACAATATGGATGCTGCTGTGTATGGGGCAAGAGCGGCGTTTATAGGAGGTGCATCTTCAACCGCAACTGTACTTGCAGGACAAATGTTTAAAATGCCAGTCAGTGGAACTATGGCACACAGTTGGATTATGTTTTATGAAGACGAGTTTAGTGCATTTAAAAAATATGCCCAAATTTATCCTGATATGACAGTGTTGCTGGTTGACACATATGATGTTTTAAGAAGCGGTATACCAAATGCAATAAGGACTGCCAAAGAAGTGCTTGAACCAATGGGAAAGCGACTTAAAGGAATAAGGCTTGACAGTGGCGATCTTGCGTATTTATCAAAAAAGGCAAGAAAAATGCTTGACAGTGCAGGGCTTTCTGACTGTATGATAATTGCGTCAAACAGTCTTGATGAATTTACAATACGCTCACTTATAACACAAGGGGCATGCATTGACAGTTTTGGAGTAGGTGAAAGATTAATAACGTCTAAATCAGAACCTGTATTTGGTGCAGTTTATAAAATAGCAGCAGTAGAAAAAGGAGGTACATTTGAGCCAAGGATAAAAATTTCTGAAAATATAGAAAAAATCACTAATCCGGGTCTTAAGAAACTTTATAGAGTATATGACGAAAATAATAAAGCTATTGCAGATATAATAGCAAAGTATAATGAAGAACTTGAAGGTTTAAACAAAGCAACTTATATTGACCCATACAAACCATGGAAGAAAAAAAGCTTTGAAAACTGTCGGTTTGTAAATTTACAAAAACAAATCTTTAACAACGGACAATTTATAGGACAAAAAAAGAGTGTGCAGGAAATTGCAGATTATGTAAAAAAACAGCTTGACAATGAAATATGGGTTGAGGAACAGCGTTTTGAAAATCCACATATGCATTATCTTGATATGACACCTGCTTATTATGAAATGAAACGTGACTTACTTGCATCAGTAAGAGAATAGACGGAGGGTTGTTATATGAAGAAAAAAATATATGCAGTATTGTTGTTATTATTTGCAATTATTGTTGGAGGATATTACTATCTGTACTATCCGTCAATAAATATACACCAGACTTCTTTTTGGACAGGTGTAGTTGTAATATGTGTGGCACTTGGACTTATATTTGCAATTAATAGTATCAGATATAAATTTGACAAAAGTCAAAAGATAAAAAATTTTAATTATCTTCCATTTATAAGCAAACTGTTTATAGCACTTGCAGTGATTTTATTCCTTGTTGCATTTGTAGGCAATATAATTGGCTCACCACTGCTTAGAGCAAAGAAATACGCATCGCTTTTAAAGATAGAAAATAAAGAGTTTGCCTCTGACATTGAAGAAACAGAGCATATAACTGATTTAGCACTTATGGATACAGAGAGTGCCAGAATTTTTGGAAATAGAAAGATTGGCTCATTATCAGAAGTAGTAAGTCAATACGAGGTTGAAAATGGTTATACACAGATAAGCATACAAAAGTCACCTTTTAAAGTATCAGCACTTAAATATGCAAGCTTTTTTAAATGGTGGAACAATCGTAAAAATGGAATACCGGGATATGTAAAAGTAAATCCTGTAAACTCAGATGCAGAATATGTTGAGCTTAAGCAGGGCATGAAATATGTACCTTCTGCATACCTAAACTACAATCTTATGCGACATGTACAGCTTAAATATCCAACAAAAATTATAACAGGGTACTATTTTGAAATTGATGATGAGGGCAATCCATACTATATCTGCCCTACAGCAACTGCACGTATAGGGCTTTTTGGGGCTATGGATGTAAATGGTATTATTATGTGCAATCCTGTAGATGGTGTATGTCAATACTATAAAATTCCGGATATTCCTTCATGGGTGGACAATGTATACAATGGTCATCTGTTATGTACAAAGTACAACTGGTCAGGGACACTGTCAGGTGGTTTTATTAATAGTATATTTGGTCAGAAGGATTGTAAACAGACAACAGATGACTTTGGCTTTAAAATTATTGGTGACGATGTGTGGATTTATACAGGTGTAACTTCTGTAAATGGCGATCAATCCAATATAGGTTTTGTGATGATGAATCAGCGTACATCAGAAGCAAAGTATTATACAGTATCTGGAGCAGAAGAGCACTCTGCAATGGCGGCTGCCGAGGGTGAAGTACAAGAAAAAGGCTATGTAGCATCTTTTCCAAGCCTTATAAATGTTGGAGGTGTTCCAACTTATATAATGGTGCTTAAAGACAATGGCGGAATAGTAAAAATGTATGCAATGGTCAATGTAGAACAATACAATATTGTTGCAACGGCTACAACACAAAATGAAGTGTTTTCAAGTTATAAAAAACTTATTAAAACTAAGGGTGGAAGCACAGTAAATATTGAAACTGAAACTAAAGAGATGGTAATAACAGTTTCAGATATACAGTTTATAAATACGGAAGATGGAACTGTTGTTTATATTAAAGATGACAGCCACAATGTCTATAAGCAGAAATTTGACGAAAATGAACTTCTTATAAAGATTTCTGCAGGTGATACTATAAAAGTTGTTTATGAAGCTTCGGAAGATGGCATAAATTATCTTTCATCTTATGAATTTGTGGCAGATGTTACAAAAAACAGCATTTAATTTTATAGATATTTTATAATTGTTCATAAATTACAACATTGTATTTTCTGTAAAATGTTTTAAAATGTTAGGTAAATATTAACTTCATGATGTTTTTACGCTTTAGTATGTAGAAAAGAGGTATCTTATGAGAGAAAGAATAGCAAGGTTCATGCAGGGGAGATATGGCATTGACCAGTTTACTAATTTTTTGGTTTTTAGTGCCCTTATAATATTGGTTATAGAAATGTTTATAAAAGTTCCTGTTATACGCTTTCTGTTTAATATACTGTCAGTTGCTACAATTTTTTATGCTTATTTTCGTATGTTTTCAAGAAATCATAGCAAAAGATTTTCAGAAAATGAAAAATATATGAAGTTTCACAACAATGTTAAATTTTTTATTGCACGTGAAAAAAGCCATTTCCAGCAGCGTAAGACACACCATATATACAAATGTCCACAGTGTAAGCAGAGCATAAGAGTACCAAAGGGAAAAGGGCGCATTGCAATTACCTGTCCTAAATGCCATACAGAATTTATAAAAAGGAGCTGAGGCAATTGTTTGGTTATGTACTGCCTTGGCAGGATGAACTTAAAGTACGTGAATTAAAAGAGTACAAGGCATATTACTGTGGGCTTTGTAGATGTCTTAAAGAAAGTTACGGAATTACAGGGCAGATTTCTTTAAATTACGACTTAGCATTTCTTGGTATGCTTCTTACTGCATTGTATGAGCCTGATATAACACAAGAGTGCAGCAGATGTATAGCACATCCAACACATAATCATATATCAAAACAGTCAATTTATGTCAGATATGCAGCAGATATGAATATACTGCTGACATATTATAAATGCATGGATGACTGGAAAGATGAACAGAATTTTATAAAGGCAGGGTATGGCAAATTACTTTTTAATAAGGGAAAGAAGGTAATGAAAAAATACCCAAGAAAAGCAGAAAGCATACGAAAAGGTCTTAAAAAGCTTTCTGCTGCCGAAAACGGCAACTGTAAAAACATTGATTATGTGGCAGGATGTTTTGGGGACATCTGTTCTGTTATTTTTGTGTACCATAACGATGAATGGGCAAATGATTTAAAAAGGATGGGATATTTTATTGGAAAATTCATTTATCTTATTGATGCATATGAAGATATAGAAAAAGACAGAAAAAATAAGTGTTATAATCCATTTCTAGCGTTGGACAGTGAAAATATTACAAAAGAAAAAGCATACCAAATTTTGCTTATGATGATGTCAGAGGCTTCAAAAGCCTTTGAACGTCTGCCTATAGTCCAGAATATAGAAATTCTAAGAAATATTATTTATTCAGGCGTATGGTGCCGATTTTACATGATATAGAAGTACAAAGATTAACAGGGCATAAAAATTTAAGTAGTATAGGAATTTAAGGAATAAATAAAAGGTTTTGACACGAGCCTTATGCTGTCGTTAATGGGTACAAAGGTATCTTTGGCAGTAAAAGTCTTAATGAAATAAATTAGTCTTATATGCTTTCGAGTATATTCGAAAATTTATGTAATTAAGAACCCAACGTGCTTTAGCCGTTGGAGTGTCAGAAAGATGGAGGAAAATATGAATGACCCATACCAAGTGCTTGGAATCAGCAGGTCGGCTTCTTCTGATGATATAAAGAAAGCATACAGAAATTTAAGTCGGAAGTATCATCCTGACGCCAATATTAATAATCCTAATAAAGCACAGGCGGAAGAACGTTTTAAAGAAATCCAGCAAGCATATAAACAGATAATGGATGAAAAAGAAAGTGGATATTATAGCGGCAGCAGTTTTGATGGATACAGTGGCTTTGGTGCAGAGTATTCATATACAGGAACATATGGACATGATACAGGACAGACAGATGAATATATGATGCACCTTAAAGCGGCTGCTAATTATATAAATAATAGATATTATAAAGAAGCACTTAATGTACTGAATCAAATGCAGGAACACAACGGACAGTGGTATTATCTAAGTGCTATAGCCCATACAGGGCTTGGTAATAATATACTTGCACTTGAACATGCAAGACAAGCTGTTGTCTTAGAGCCTCAGAATCAACAGTTTGCACAGCTTGTACACCAGCTTGAATCAGGAGGTATGTGGTATCAGAGTATGCAAAGTCCTTATGGAACGCCAGCGGGTTCAGGAACTAGTATGTGTGCAAGATTCTGTATGGCATATTTGATGTGTAATGTCTGTATGAGCAGCAGTACATGTTGTAATATGGGATATTATTATACTCCACATTAAAATAGTGACTGTGAAAGGAACATTGATTTACTATGATTAAACTTGAAAGAACAAGTGTAATGAACTTTGAAAATGCCATGCGTGGTGCAAGAAATCCTCTCAACAGTTGGGATAGATATGACAGTACGATAGATAACGAGGGGAATTTTCTTTTTGGTAACAATGATTTAAAACTGGCAAAAAAACTTTGCCATGCTGGAACTGACCACCGTAAATTTATAAGGCAAATTTTTATATCGGTTGATATAACAGCCCCTATTTACTGGTGGAAAGAGTACGATACATATAAGGTAGGTACTGTAGCCAATTCTACAAGCACAATGCACAAAATACACAGTAAGTCATTTAGTCTTGAAGACTTCAGTACAGACCATATGGTTCCTGTTGCTGTTAAACACATGGAAAGCACGATTACAGTGCTTGAAAATATACGACAGGAATATATAAAGACAAATGATAAAGCTTTATGGTACAGCATTATACAGCTTTTGCCTGAAAGTTATAACCAGATGCGTACATGTACATTTTCATATGAGAATGCAGTTTCAATGTACAAGGCTAGGTTAGGACATAAACTTGAAGAATGGCATACATTTTGTGACTGGATATGTTCATTACCATATTTTAAGGAATTATTTATAGAAAATAATTAATAAGGAGAAGAAAAATGTTAGAAACCGGAATTAAAGGACATCAGGAAATTACTGTTACAAATGAGCTTACAGCTAAAAATATGGGAAGCGGTGTTATGGATGTATTTGCGACACCTGCAATGCTTGCTCTTATGGAAAAAACAGCTTTTACAAGTGTACTTCCACATTTGAATGAGGGCTGTGGAAGCGTAGGGACTAAAGTAGAGATAGAGCATATTGCATCATCACCAGTTGGAATGAAGATAACATGTGACAGTGAGCTAGTTGCAATAGAAGGAAGAAAACTGATATTTAAACTGGAAGCTTATGACAGCAAAGGTCTTATAGGAAAAGGAACACATGAACGCTTTTTAGTAGAAAATGTTAAATTTCAAGAAAAGACGGATAAAAAACTCTTATAAGTAAAAATATAGAATATATTTTATATTTTTAACACTATGTCTACAAAAAAATCATTGTCACTGTTGGAAACGCGTGCCAAACCGCCATACTTTCCAGCAATGGCACTGATAGATTCAAGTCCTATACCTGTCCCACTGTGTTTTGTGGAATAGTATTTGTCTTTCACCTTTCTAATCTGTCCATCAAAACTGTTAGTGGAAACTATATACAACCTATTTCCATAACGTATTTCTGCAGTAAGACAAAAATACCGTGTCTCCTGTGGAACATTAAGGCAACCTGTTATAGCGTTTTCTATTAAATTGCCAAATAAAGATGCCATATCAAGTTCAGAGATACTGAGTGGTTCTGGTACTGCGATATTCCAGTCAAGATCAATTCCTGCGGAAACTGCAATTTCGTGATAATAGCAAAATAAAGCGTTAAGTGCAGCATTTTTGCAGTAATTAATAGTAACAGTATTATCTAGTCCAGTCTTATACTCTGCAAGGTATTTTTGTATATTATCTATATCACCTTTCTCTGCAAGAGACGTGAGCAAGTACACAGAATGGCGAAAATCATGGCGTAATCTTCTTGTCTGATTCATATATTCCTGAAGTATTTGATACTGATGAGCTTGCATTTCAAGCAGTCGGGAGCGTTCTTTAAGTTCTGCACGTTCTAGAATAAGTTTTGCACCTTTATAAAAGAGTACATAAACTGATATAAGGAGTACTAATGTACAGCCCTCTATTAAAGGAAAAAGATAGTAGAGCCGTCCTGTGTGAATAGTACTGTAAGACTGTGGGATAGCTATTATATTAAAGATAAGAAACATTAATGACAGTGGGATAGTTAATGCCCATATATCTGGAGGGTCTAAATGGTCAACAGCCCATGAAAACCGTTGACAAGCAGGCCAAGCAAAAGCAGCTGCAACCAAACATGAAAGTCCAAGCTGGAAAAGAGCTGCCTCAGTAGAAAAGTCTGCAGCTCTGGACATTGGGTGTAAATAAGCGTCAAATACATAGGCAAACTGAGCTAGAAAAGTCTGTACTGCACATACCCCAATATAGACAGCAAGACATATTGACAAATTGCAAGTTACTGTACGACGATATAGAAAGAAAAACAGGAATATGGATGGAATAAGTATAATATTTACATCAATATCTAGTATCACAGAAATCCCTGCCGTTACAAGTGAATAAGGTATCAGTAAGGCTATACACATAACAGCAGTCTTTAATGGTGTGTACTTCATCTGATTTTTTACTGCAAAATAGCAAGATGCTGAAGAAGGCAGAAGTATAAGAAATTGTGGTAATGCAGATAGCCATTTTCCAATATCCATAATTAGTATTCCTTTCAATGCCGTTGACGGTTTCGTATTTTCTTAAAATTGTAATCCTGTACAGCCTGTTCAATTTTTAGATAGTCACGTACACGAACAGGAAAACGTGTTCCATTTTTTAGTATACAACATTTATCCTTAAAATCAAGTATATACTCGGCATTAACAGTAATTCCCTTGTTAACTGGAATAAAACGTGAATCATTTTCAGTTTTTGTCATAAATTCCTGCATAGTCATACGGCTACGAAACACTACTTTGCTTGAAAGCTCAATATCGAGGTAATGAGCATCTGTAACAACAGAAACAATATCTTTAAGAAATACTTGTATGTTTTTTCGGTCACTAAAAATCTCTATGTATTTTGACATAGATGGCAGCACTTTTAATATATCTGTCATAACATCTGTAATACGCTGTGCAGAAAAAGGTTTGGTAATATATTCAAAAGCATGACAAGAGAAAGCATCTGGCATAAATTCCATACTGGATGTTAAAAAGATAAGTATACATCTACTATCCTGCTTACGCATTTTCATAGCAGCGGTCATACCATCTACGCCATTCATGTAAATATCCATAAAGACTACAGAAAAATCTTCGCTTTCAAAAGCATTGATAAATGTCTCACCATTTGTAAAAGTTACAATCTCTATATGGCAATGGCAGTGT
>CANOID010000043.1 GCA_947565985.1 uncultured Lachnoclostridium sp. | reverse complement strand
CATAATTAAAGAGGTCCATATTTTCAATGGTTTAGGAGTTTCGCAAATGCCTATAAAGTGTTACCTAAAAGAAAGGATATGGATATGGAAATATTGAAAGTTGAGAATCTATGCAAAATCTATGGAGCAGGTGAGACAAAGGTTTCTGCTCTTGACAATGTGTCTTTTTCGGTTGAAAAAGGGGAATTTGTATCTATAGTCGGGCAATCTGGATCTGGGAAATCAACACTTTTACATATTGTTGGTGGTGTTGATAAACCGACAAGCGGAAAAATATATGTTGACCAAAAAGAAGTTTTACAGAAAAACCAAGAAGAATTAGCGATTTACAGACGCAGGCAGGTAGGTCTTATTTATCAGTTCTATAATCTCATTCCCGTATTAAACGTAGAAGAAAATATTGTCCTGCCGCTAAAACTGGATGGACAGAAAATCAATCAGGATCGCTTAGATAAATTGGTAGATACATTAGGGCTTACCAATAGACGTAAACATTTGCCGAAACAGTTATCTGGAGGACAACAACAAAGAGTATCCATAGGCAGGGCGATTATAAATGCTCCAGCACTGGTACTGTCGGCTCAAGGAGTTTTTTGATACAGGAGATGTTGATTTTATGCTTTGTGCCGATTGTTTTAGGTATTGTGACTGGAGTGGCGGCAAGCAGTGGTTTTATACAGGTAATCATATCATTCACGGATACGGTTAGAACTTATGAAGTGGCTTTTCACTTTCATGTCATGGTGGCAATCGTATCATTGTTAATTGCTGGATTGACGGTTGTCTTTTCTGCATGGATACCTGCAAAAAAATTAGTAAGTTATCGCCACTCGCAGCATTAAACTATGGAATGGAAATAAATATATCTAAAATGCATAGATTTTATATTTTTTCAAAGATATTTGGGATTTACGGGGAATTAGGAAGAAAGTCAATTTATGCACGAAGAAAAGAACTGCGGACATCTACATTATCGCTTGCTTTTGCATTTTTAGCGTTGACAGGACTTCTCAATATTGAAGCAATATCCGGCATTAGTACGCAGTTTACTTATTTTGAGCGTTTTCGTGATAAATGGGATATGACGATTGACATAACTGACAGTACCCCTGAACTTTTGCAGGAAATTAAAAATATCGAGGGAATCAGGGATTGTATCGCACATCAAAAGGTATTGACGGATACGACAATTTCAGAAGCGGTGATAAGCAAGGAATTAAGAGAATTGGGGATTAGTAATCTCACAGAAAAGGTTCTGTCAGATGGAAACGGTGGTTATCTGATTTCAGTTCCAATATATTAGATAAAGAAAGTTTTGTATCTTACTGTAAAGATAATGGAATAGATGACAATGGCATAGCATTAGTTAATACTGTATGGGATAGTTTACATAGTTCAATTATGAAAGTCATTAAAAATTGTTTGAAGTAGGAAAGAAGATGTCGCTAAGAAAAAAGCGTTATTGTATTAGCATAAATGCTAGAAACTGTTTGGAACAGATACTACATTTGTGAAACTTGACAATAGAGTATAATAAAGAGAATAACTATTCATGCGTTTGTCTTGGTGGATTGTAGATAATATATTGACTAATATCTATATACGTGATACTATATTATAAAGAGCAAATATAAATATACCAAAACAATAATATAATTGATTAATTAACATTTTGTGCTTTTCTATTGATATCGAATAAAAATGGTTAGAATAATGTTTCAAAGAGTTTACTATTGCTAAATGTTCTAAATGTGGCATTGAAATTTTGGATTTGGAATATAAAATAGACTATGTACATATTTTTGTTTGTATACTATTTTTTATTTGTATACTGTTTGCCATAAGCATTCCCAAAATAATGATACAGATTAAAAGTAACTTGTTAGGAACACAGTAGTGGTCAAAGCAAGAATCCTACGATTTTAGTTGTGTGGAGTGTCAAAAAATATCTTTATATGGAAAAGATATCTAAATTCCTTAAAGAAACATTTTTGGAAAGAAAATGCAGGCAGTTAGCATATAAATCACAATGAAATGGCAGACAATATATAAAAATAGGCAGGTTTTATGCGAGTAGCCAGTTATGTTCATGTTGTGGGTATAAAATCCAGATGTAAAAAATTTATCTGTAAGGAACTGGATTTGTCCAGAATGTGGGATAGAGCATGATAGAGATATTAATGCAGCAAAAAATATACTGGCAGAAGGATTAAGGCAGACCGCATAATAATAGATTAATACATAGGGCTGGTTCAACCCGAATTAATGCCTGTGGAGATAGTAGGTTATGAGGTCAATAAAGCAGGAAGCCCATTGGCTTTAGACAATGGGTAGTTCACTATAAGTAGAATATAGAGAGTACAAAAACTTGTGAATAGTTGATATATAACAAAAATGTATTCGTTAAAGTAGAAATAAAACGTGAAAATTTATAACTTTTTATAATTTTTTGGTAATGGAGAAAAATATATGACAGAATTAGAAAAATGTATGGCGAGACTACCTTATAATTGTCATGATGAAGTCTTTCTACAATTTAAAGAGAAATCAAAACAAATGATCTCAGATTATAATGGACTTCCGTATGGACACAAGAAGGAAAAACAGGAAATTTTGCAGGAATTGTTTGGGGGCATTGGAAATAATGTGTCAGTAGGTGCACCGTTTCTTTGTGATTATGGGCGTAATATTTATATAGGTAATAATGTATCCGTGAATATGAATTGTACGTTTATTGACTGCAATAACATAAGAATTGGAAATAATGTTATGATTGCATCTAACGTACAAATTTACACAGCTACACATCCCATAGAATTAGAACAACGCTTAACTCCAAACTGGACACCTGAAAGTGGAGAACATTTTTGTCAGGTATATGCACTGCCTGTTACGATAGAAGATGGTTGTTGGATTGGTGGAGGTGTTATAATTCTTCCGGGTGTTACGATAGGTTCAGGCAGTGTAATAGGTGCGGGCAGTGTAGTTGTAAAAGATATTCCAAAGAATTGTGTGGCAGTCGGGAATCCATGTAAAGTAATAAAAAGCATCAACAAAGGAAATCGAGAATAATCCCTATATGCAATATGGTAATTTTACTTGAACAATTTTTAGAAGAAATGAGGAATCTTAGGATTAAGTGAAAAAATATATTAAAAAACAAATTTAAATATGTTATATATAAATAAGTTGTAGATAATATATTGACTAATATCTATACACATGATACTATATGTTTATGACGAACGAATATAAATATACCAAAACAACAGTATCATTTATTAAATACCATTTTGTGTTCTGTCCTAGATATCGAAGAAAAATATTCAATATTCAAGGCTTAGAACAACGTTTCAAAGAACTTACTATTGCTGAATGTTCTAAATGTGGTATTGAAATTTTGGCTTTGGAATGTCAAATAGACCATGTCCACATTCTTGTTAATGTACTACCTGAAATGAGCATTCCAAGCATAATGAAGCAGATTAAAGGAGCTACGTCATTACAACTAAGAGAGGAATTTCCTCAACTCAAAGCTATGCCAAGCCTTTGGACACGTAACTATTTTGTAAGTACTGCTAGTAACGTTAGTTCTGAAACTATTAAATGGTACGTTAATACACAAAAAACGAGACCATAGATGAAGTGTGAAAAAAGAGTCTTGAATAACCCAAAATTGTTGTACTTTAACAAGCCTTGCTTAAAACAGGTAATCGAACATATATTCTTAATTGTAAAGCATGGCGGTTATAGACCGTAATGATAGCAGATTGATTAATAATATCTTCATATAACAAAAGTTTTAACGCTTGTTTTAATGTTTTATTTTTTTGTATGTCCTACAGTTTCTGTGGCATATTAGTTTTATACAAGTCATATGAATTCCATGTTATGCTTGTTGAAAGCATATGGCAAATGGCGGTAGGTGGCATTCTTGCAATTATAATAATAATTCTTAGATATAGATATTAGATATATGATGTATCAGAACAGTCAGACTTGTAATTATTGTGTAAAACTGATATAGCAAGCCAGATAACAAAAATAAAAGAAAATGAGGTAAAACCATGTCAGAAATTAAGGAAAGTGCATTGGAACTTATTGGTGGAACACCAATTCTAAAACTTTCGCGTTATAGCCAAAAAGTAGGATTGGAAGGAGCTAATATTTTAGCAAAACTTGAGTATTTGAATCCTGCTGGTTCCGTTAAAGACAGGATTGCTCTTGCAATGATAGAAGATGCAGAAAAGGCAGGTAGGCTTAAGCCGGGGGCAACTATTATTGAGCCTACAAGTGGGAATACAGGTATTGGTCTTGCAGCAGTGGCAGCAGTTAAAGGATATAAAGCGATTCTTACTTTGCCAGATACAATGAGCATGGAGAGAAGAAATCTTCTGAAAGCATATGGAGCAGAACTTGTACTTACCGAAGGTGCAAAGGGAATGAAGGGAGCGATTTCAAAAGCCAAAGAACTGAATAATGAAATAGAAGGTTCTGTTATTCTTGGTCAGTTTGTAAATCCAGCTAATCCAGCTATCCATAGGGCTACCACTGGACCGGAAATCTGGAAACAAACAGATGGAAAAGTGGATATTTTTGTAGCTGGAGTGGGTACTGGTGGAACCATTACAGGAATAGGACAATATTTGAAAAAACAAAATCTAGAGATAAAGATTGTTGCCGTTGAGCCGGCAGCCAGTGCGGTGCTGTCTATGGGAAATGCAGGACCACATAAGATTCAGGGGATTGGTGCGGGTTTTGTACCAGATGTGTTGGATACTGATATATATGATGAGATTATTACAATAGAAAATGAAGATGCTTTTGCAGAAGGGAGAGCATTGGCATTGTCAGAGGGCATTTTGGTTGGAATTTCTTCTGGTGCTGCATTAAAAGCAGCGACAATTCTTGCTGCCAGACCAGAAAACCATGACAAGAATATTGTTGTATTATTACCAGATTCTGGAGACAGATATTTATCTACGCCATTATTTGCAGATTAATGTTGAAAGAAAGTGAGTTACCACAGACCATAAAGGTTTATGGATTCTAATAAAGTTAGATAGCGGGAAGGTGAAGAAAGTTAAGAAAAATATTGTTGTAAACCATAAATAAGCAAGGTTGAAGTGGGAATGAAATATAAAAGTTTATAAGTTTTCAATAACAGAATAGATTTAGGAATTAAAGATTTATCAATATGTTTAGATGGAAACACTTATAAAAATATTGACAAAACACAAAGTGTAAAGAAATTGTAAAAAGAAAAACGCAGGTTACAGCGTTCCATATTAAAAAGATATCAAAATATAGGTAATTGCGAAACTCAAAATGTAGTTGATGTGGATAACCTTTAATATTTCTAACGAAGTTATAGGCTTTGTAAGAGATAAAACGAGAATGATTACTAAAAATTATGTGGTGAGAGAAAGTTATCCACATTTCCACAAGCATTGGCGTATATAGAAACCGGACATTTTTGAGGAGATACTGATTTATCATAATTAAAGAGGTCCATATTTTCAATGGTTTAGGAGTTTCGCAAATGCCTAATATCAAAATAATAAGAAAGGAGTAAGTTACTGTAAAACAAGTAACATTATAAAAAGAGAAAAAGAACTGTATCATATTCATTGAAGTAAGAATAAAATATAAAAAATTTACAACTTTTTATAAGTTTTCAGTAACGGATGCAAGAAAACATAAGATTTTCTTGCTGGTTTTTTTATGAAGATTATAAGTACAGACAATTATGATGATATGTCAAAGAAAGCAGCTAATATTATTTTATCACAAGTGATTATGAAACCAAATGCTGTTTTAGGTCTTGCTACAGGAGGAACACCTGTTGGAACATATAAGCAGCTTGTAGAATGGTATAAAAAAGGAGACATTGATTTTTCAGAAGTTACTACTGTGAACTTAGACGAATATCGTGGACTTCCAAGGGAGCATAAGCAAAGTTACTGGTATTTTATGCATATAAATTTTTTCAATCATGTAAATATAAAGAAAAGTAATATTCATATACCAGATGGCTTCGATATGGATGCACAGAAAGTCTGTAAAGAATATGATAATATCATCCAGTCAGTTGGAGGCATTGATTTACAGTTATTAGGAATTGGTAATGATGGACATATAGGTTTTAATGAACCTGCAACAGTATTTGAAACTAATACACATTGTACAGACTTGACAAACAGCACTATAGAAGCAAATAAAAGATTTTTTGAAAATGGCGAAGAAGTTCCACGGCAGGCATATACTATGGGCATTAAAGCAATTATGCAGGCAAAGAAAGTGCTAATGGTAGCAAATGGAGAAAGTAAAGCAGATATTATAAATAAAGCATTATTCGGACCTGTTACTCCAGAAGTTCCTGCATCAATACTACAGATTCATCCAGATTTTATTTTGGTAGCTGATAAAGCAGCTTTATCTAAAATTAATGTGAACTAAAAGCAGTTGTTTAGTGCAGTATGATTCTTAGTAAAAAAGAATTTGCGAGAGTTGTAGCATTTTTTATGTAACAATTCATGAAACTTAAGATGTTTGTAAACAAAACTTAATAAAAAAATATAATTTAGTGTTTTTATTTATGGTATACTTTATGCAAAAATAAAAGCACTATTTTTTTATGAAAAGGAGTAAGTTATGGAATCTAAAAAAATTACTAAGTGTTTACTTGCCGTTTATTTGTTAGCACTAAGCTGGATTATTATATTTAAAATGCAACTTTCTTTGGACAATTTGCCACATATAAGAAATATTAATCTAATTCCATTTGGAGATTCAGCAATTACAAACGACACTATTGATATCAGTGAAATTATTAACAATTTATTGGCATTTATTCCATTTGGCATATTCACTGGAATGTTGTTAGATGAAAAATCATTTATTAAAAAAGTTCTTCCTGCATTTTTTGTGAGCCTAGCATTTGAAACTGTCCAGTTTATTTTTGCCATTGGTGCAAGTGATATTACAGACCTTTTAATGAATACAGCAGGAGGAGTAATAGGTACAATTTGTTTTTTCCTTTTGTCACAAATATTTAAAAACAAGACAAATAAGATTCTTAATATAATTTGTATGGCTGGAGCAATTTTTATGATTTTGTTTATTGGAATTTTAGTGTTTGTCAATCTATAGGTGTATTTGTGTGTTTACATTGACATTGTTAATATAAGTAAATATAATGATGTTGGGGTCAAAAGGTATTTTGCCCCAACTGATGCTACGGATTGCTACATTGCCCTGCAATTCGTACAATCCTGCCAACACCTTCAATCCCGCATATTTGCAAGCAAATCTGCTTCTTGTCGGTGTTTGGCGGGTCAAGCTAGTAGATAGCATTTGCATGTAAACATGCACTGCTATCTACTTTTGACCCTAGCATCATATAATATAAAAAATCATATAAGGAGCGATAATAGAGAATGAAAACAATTACTCTGGGAAATATAGGAAATAATGTGCCAATAATTGTTATAGGATGTATGAGAATGACAGAGCTTGATGAAAAGCAAGCAGAACAATTTGTAGCAGAGGCATTGGAAATGGGAGCAAACTATTTTGACCATGCAGATATATATGGTAGAGGCATATGTGAACAGATGTTTGCAAAAGCAATACATATGACACCATCTGTACGTGAAAAAATTTTTATACAAGATAAGTGTGGTATTGTTATTGGAAAGAAATATGATTTGTCTAAAGATTATATTTTAAAGTGTGTGGATGAATCATTAAAGAGACTTAATACAGATTATCTTGATATGTTTCTCTTGCATAGACCAGATGCTCTAATGGAGCCAGAGGAGATTGCAGAGGCATTTGATATATTGGAAACATCGGGCAGAGTGAGAAATTTTGGTGTGTCAAATATGAGACCTTCACAGATAGAACTTCTGAAAAAATATGTTCGCCAGCCACTAAAAGTCAATCAATTACAGTTAAGTATTATGAATGCTTCTATGGTTACTAACGGTATGAATGCCAATATGTCAGGACAATTGGCACTAGACCGTGATGGAGATGTTTTAAATTATTGCAGACTTAATGATATTACAATACAAGCATGGTCCCCATTTCAGTCTGAACAAGGTGTATTTTTGAAAAATAAAAATTTTCCCAAGCTTAATACAAAAATAATAGAAATTGCAGAAAAATATCAAGTATCAGATACTACAATAGCTCTTGCTTGGATTATGCGTATTCCAGCAAAAGTCCAGCCTGTCATTGGTTCAATGAATATCCAGAGAGTAAAAGACTGTATTAATGCAGCAAAAATTCGTCTAACTAGAGATGAATGGTATCAAATTTATCTAGCAGCTGGCTATATGCTTCCGTGAACTACTTACCTAAAGGTAAAAAATTTCGATTGAATAGTTCACTAGACTAAGTACAAAAAATAAAATTGTCTCTTTAATATGCAAAGATACAAATAGATTAACAACAGTTAGATAATATACTTGAAAAATTGCAAAAAGCATTGTTAAAAATTATTGAAATAAAAAAAGTAAATAAATAATTTATATTGTTATATTGGCTGCCAAATTTAACGTGGCAGCTTTTTTGAATTTATTTGGTCATATTAAAACTTTCAGATGGAAAAATCAGGGAAATAAGGTCGTTTACGTATATTTTTGCACTACTGTTTATACTAAAATGCGTATTCCTGTGAAAGATAATAATATTACAAAATTTGTAATAAAATTTATGAAAACTTAACAAGCAATTGTGTTGACAATAGTGTTTATGCGAATTATGATAAGGCTATACTATATACAACTAGATTAAGGGGGTTCTATTCTTTATGGAGTATAAGGGAATTATTTTTGACTTGGATGGGGTTATCTGTTTTACAGATAAATACCACTATATGGCGTGGAAAGAGATGGCGGATGAGATAGGTGTCTATTTTGACGAAAAGATTAACAATCGTTTGCGTGGGGTAAGTCGTATGGCTAGCCTTGACATTATTTTGGAAAAAAGTGAGAAAGAATACAGTGCAGATGAGAAAGAAATTCTTGCATCTAAAAAGAATCAAATATATAAAGAGCTGTTGCTTAAAATGACACCAAACGATTTGTCTGATGAGGTGAAAGAGACTCTCGATGCTCTTAAAGCAGATGGACATAAATTGGCGATAGGCTCTTCCAGCAAAAATGCAAAACTTATTTTAAAACAGATAGGGCTTGATGGGTATTTTGATGCAATAAGTGATGGAACAAATATTACACATTCAAAACCGCATCCAGAAGTATTTCTTAAAGCTGCAGAATATCTTGGTTTAAAACCAGAGGAATGTCTTGTAACAGAAGATGCTGTCGCAGGTATTGATGCGGCAAGTACTGGAGGTTTTAGCAGTGCAGGCATTGGAGAAGCAGCATTATATGAGAAGACTACTTATCCGTTACAAACATTTTCAGACTTGTTAAAAATATAAGGAAAACTATTTTTGCATAGCGTTGTGAAATTTAATTTACTTTATTGGTATTGGGGGAATATTTATGAAATCTATTAATATCGTTCTGGATTCAATAGAAAAAGTAAAACAATTTGTCAATGATATGTGTACCGTTGAAGGCGAAGTACTTATTTTCTGTGACTGGCATTTTTCTGATGCAAAATCTATTCTGGGAGTACTATCACTGGATTTATCCCAGACGTTAAAGTTACAGATTACAGATTGGAAAGAAGAGTATAATGTACTGGTGGGGAAGTATCTGGCAGCATAATTATCTGAGATAATGTTGTAATATTTGTTTTATTGTAAAGATGTAAAAGATGCATATAACATTACATTGTTCATATGCATCTTTTCTAATTCCCTGTGTTTGGAAAATTTGCGAATAGAGTAGACAAATCAACATCAATCTATTATAATATTGAAGTAGCTTAAACGTTCTAAGCCTCTTAACAAAGTAAAATAATTTAAGAATGGGGAGGATATGGTAAGTAGCTAAAAAAGTATTCAAATGTGGGTATATATGCTCAAAGATACCTAAAATCCAAGGTATAGCTTGTGCTGGCTTTATAGCAGGCTTAAGTTGCGGAAATGAAACCCTTACCAGTTGAAATAGTCTGGTATAACAAAGATATAGAAATCTGTGGGTGCAACTGGTCAATGGTCAAGTCCCAAAACCAAGGGGAAAAAGTATAAAAAATTTAGGAAAGGAAAAACTACTTAGATGAAAACTTACAAAATTGCATAATCAGGCAAACGTAAGTATGTACCGATGGCTGGTCGGGAATTTACGACTGTGGAGTGTACAAGAACCTGTGAGTAGTGTGTTACTTGTAACCACAAAAGCATACACATTGAAACAGTAACTATAAATCGTGAGATTGTAGCGAATCATCTAGCATATACACTTTTGTATATGTTTTTAGTAGCAGATGAAATATGAGGAACTTAAAAATTAGAACAAAATTACTTGTGACATTTCTGCTTATCATAATACTGTTCTGTTTAACTGTATTAAACGCTATTACAGGAATGAACCAAAGTGCAGAAAAATATTCTGAATTTTATACAGTTGGTTATCAGATTAGTAATAAGGCTATGAATATGCGTCGCGGATTGCAGATGATTGTAAAGGACCTTGCTTTTATTACAATTGATAGTGAAGCTGATAAAAAGGAGGACTATTTGTCAAATCTTCAGGATGAGGTTAAAATGCTGGAGGAAAATAGGGACTGGTTGAACGAAAACTTTACAGGTGACAATACACCTTTAAACGCATTTTCTGACTACTTGACGAATGTTTTTCAATTACAGGAGACAATTATTAGTACAGCCAATACAAATAAGGTAAATGCACAGAATATATTGCTTGATGAGTATCAACCTTTAGTATCTGAAGCTGTTGCTAAACTGATAGAAATTAGTAATATAGCAGAGGAAAATGCAAAGATAGACTATGAAACCACAACTGCTATGCAGCAAAGAATGGTTATAGCACAGATGGGAATAGCTGTGGCAGCATTGATAAGCACATTGATTTTATCATTATATCTTACAAGTGCAATCACACGTCCGCTTCGCGAATTAAAAGAATCTGCGAGCAAAATTGAAGCTGGTAATTTTGATTTTGATATTACATATAAGTCAAAGGATGAACTGGGTAATCTGGCTGATGCATTCAGAAATATGACTTCGATTCTTAATGATATTATTTCTGATGCCTCAAGACTCTTGAGTGAGATGGCAGAAGGCAATTTTAATGTACGTACCGAGGCAGAAGACCGATATGTTGGAAAGTTTCAGAATTTGCTGGTGTCTATACGTAAACTTAATCGTGACCTAAGCTTTACACTGGGTAAGATTAATCAGAGTGCTGACCAAGTGTCATCAGGTTCAGACCAAGTGTCTAATGGTGCACAGGCACTTTCCCAAGGTGCTACACAACAGGCGGCTGCTGTACAGGAGCTTGCAGCTACTATTACAGATATTTCTAACCAAGTTAGAGAAACAGCAAAGAATGCATCAGATGCAAAGAATCAGTCAACTACAGCTGGCAATGAGGTTGAAAAATGCAATACACAAATGAAAGAGATGGTCATTGCTATGGAAGAAATTTCCAATACATCTGATGAGATTGGTAAAATTATTAAAACAATTGAAGATATTGCTTTCCAGACAAATATACTTGCACTTAATGCGGCTGTAGAGGCATCGCGTGCTGGCACTGCTGGCAAGGGATTTGCCGTAGTTGCAGATGAAGTCCGAGAACTTGCTGGCAAGAGTTCAGAGGCATCTAAGAATACTTCAGAGCTAATTGAGAGTTCACTTCAGGCGGTGGCACGTGGTAAGCAAATTGCAGATTCAACGGCAAATTCTCTAGTAAAGGTTGTGGACGTAGTTCGTCATACTTCTGATAAAGTGGAAAAGATTGCAGATGCAGCAGAAGATCAGGCAAGCAGTGTTGAACAAGTTACTTTGGGTGTTGACCAGATTTCCAGTGTAGTTCAGACCAATTCATCTACTGCACAGGAAAGTGCATCAGCAAGTCAGGTACTTTCTGGACAAGCAGCAATACTTAAAAACCTTGTTGCAAAATTCACACTTCGTTCAGAATATGTACCACAATCTTCCAATATGAATTTTTATGACGCGAATCAAGACTTTAACCAAGGTTTTGACCAAGACTTTAACAATATGCGTTTGCCAATGAATGACATAAACTTAGATTAAATGTTAGGTGGACAAATAATAAACACCCTGTATTCTTACAGGGTGTTTTATCTTACAAGCAATTAGTATAGTGTATAAAAAAGAAAAAAGAGGTTAAATATATTATTATGAAAGACAGAGTAATTAAAATATTAGGTATTGTAATTGGAGTAACCAGTATATTTATGGCATCAGGTTTTTCATTTTTTGAAATTACAGTGAGCTGTAAAAGGCATAAAAAACAGATTAAAAAGAAATGGTTTGAACTATCCCATATTAAGATTAATCATCCAAGACATAAGTTCGAGAAAGAATATGAGGAGGGCAAAGCATGGTGTATGAAACAAAATATGCAAGACTGTTATATAAAAAGTATTGATGGTCTGATGCTTCATGCATATTATTTGCCATCAAAGGATTCAAAAAGGTTTGTACTGTTAAGCCATGGATATAAGGGCAGTGGTTTTGGGGATTTTGCTTATACTGCTAAATTTTTACATGAGCATAACTGCAATCTGCTTTTTATAGACCAACGCTGTTGTGGCACCAGCAAAGGTGAATATATTACTTTTGGAGCTATGGAACAGTATGATGTACAGAAATGGGCATACTATATTTCAAGGCGCAATAAGAAAAAACTTCCTATATATCTTTATGGAGAGTCTATGGGAGCGGCATCAGTGCTTATGGCATCTGGGCATAAACTTCCACATGAATTAAAAGGGATTATTTCAGACTGTGGTTTTAGGTCCATGAAAGGACAGATACAGGATATGGCAGCTAATTGGTTTCATCTGAAATGGATTCATCTTATTCTTTTCCGTTTGGATTTATTCTGTAAAGTTTTAGCTGGTTTTGGTATGAAAGATTCGGATACAACACAGGCTATGAACACAAATAAGAGACCAGTTTTATTTTTTCATGGCAAAGAGGACACTTATGTAGATTACAGGAATTCGTTATATAATTATTCTGTATGTAAAGCACCAAAAGAACTTGTAATAGTACCAGATGCAAGGCATCTTTGCAGTGCATATGAAGCTCCAGAACTTTATAGAGAAAAGCTTTTAGATTTTTTTGCCAAATACGATTAAAATTAGTTACCGTCAGCTTAAAAAGCTGGCGTTTTCTTCTAATGTTATATTATTTATCAGACACTTTATTTTAAAATGTTTGATAAGTCTTGGTCAATTTGAGTTGAAATGTCCATTAAGTCTTTCAGGGGGTAGAAAAATGCGGGGAGATGTTTTAAAATGAACAAAGCATTAAGAATAAATTAGGAGGAGATTAAACATGAAGGAATATTATCCTTTAACAGCAGCACAGAAAATGCACCATAACTGGATTAAAAAATATAAAACACAACAGGTTTCAGGTGTCAGTGTTGTGGCATCACTACAGTCACCACTGGATTTTGGACTGTTAAAAAAATGTATACAATTAGAGTTTGAACGTTATGGATGTATGAGAATCCGCTTTACAAAACCTGATGTAAATGGTGAAGTACAGCAGTATATTGTAAAGAAAGATAACAGGGATATTCCGATTAAGGATTTGTCTGGTATGAGTCTAGCTGAGGCAGACCGTCTTATGCAGCAGTGGGCTTATCAAACATTTGACGGAGATGATATACCATTGTGCGATGTGACCATGTTAAAGCTTCCAGAAGGTTTTAATGGATTTTTTATACACATGGATCACAGATTAATCGACTCCTGTGGTATTGTGGTGATGATTAACGATGTAATGCAGCTTTATACACATTTCAGGTTTAAATCTGCATATCCTGAGAATTTAGCAAATTTTGAGGAAGTTCTTGCTAAGGACTTAAAGAAAGCAAATAATGAGAAGCGTTTTGCTAAGGACAAGAAGTTTTGGGATGACCAGCTTGACGCTTTAGGAGAACCACTTTATTCTGATATACAAGGTCCAAGCGTACTTGAAGAAGCAAGAAAACTTCATGGTAACAAAAATTTAAGAGCTGCAGATATAGAACTTAATAATTTATTTGTAGAAGTAAAAGACTATTATCTAGAGCATGAACCAACACAGAATTTAATAGATTTTTGTATGAACCATCAGCTCTCTATGACGAATCTTTTATTACTGGGAATTAGAACTTATCTATCTAAAGTAAATAATGGTCAAGAAGATATTACAATTGAGAATTTTATCTCAAGGCGTTCAACACATGACGAGTGGACATCAGGTGGCAGCAGGACTATTATGTTCCCTTGCAGGACTGTAATTGCTCCAGAAACAGAGTTTATAGCCGCTGCATATGAGATACAAAATGTACAAAACAGGATTTATATGCACAGTAATTATGACCCTGAACTTATTGAGAAAGAAATGAGAAGACGTTATAATACGCCAGAAAATACAACTTATGAAAGTTGTTATCTCACATACCAGCCAATGCCAGTTAAGATGGATAATCCACATCTTGTGGATATTAAACAACATTCAAAGTGGTTTGCGAATGGTGCTGCTACTAAGAAGATGTATTTAACAGTGTCTCACACTGAACATGGTGGAATGAATTTTTCATATCACTACCAGACAGCACACTTAACGGAGCATGATATGGAGCTTTTATACTATTATATGATGCGTATCCTCTTTAAAGGCATTGCGGAACCAGATATGACTATAGGCGAAATTATGGAACAAATTTAAATTAGTAAAATTAAAGGAGATAAATTATGACAAAGGAAATGCAGTTTAAAACAATAGTAGCACAGTATTGTGAGGTAAAACCAGAAGATATGAACAATGATATGAGATTTAGAGAAGACTTAGGTTTTAGTTCACTTGACTTTATGTCTTTTTTAGGCGAACTTGAAGACACTTTTGATGTAGAACTGGAGGAGCAGGAAGCACTAAAAGTCCTTACAGTTGGACAAGCTCTTGATTTACTTGAAAAATTATAATAGGAGATGAAATATATGGGAATGCTGATTCGTGATATATTAGAAGAAAGTGCAAAGAAATTTGCAGATATTAAGGCTGTAAAATGGCTGGAAAAAAAAGAAATCCTTGAGAGAAGCTATAGCGAACTTATGGACAATGTTGTAATTTTAAGAAAGGGACTGCTTGCAGAGGGTTTTAGTGGAAAACATATTGCTCTTATTGGAGTAAGTTCTGTAGAGTGGATTGAAAGTTATCTTAGCATTATTACAGGAAATACTGTTGCTGTACCACTTGATGCAGGGCTTCCATGTGAAGACCTTATAGACCTTATAAATCGTTCAGACTCAGAAGCACTATTTTTAAGCCCTAAAAATATAGCTCTTTTAGATGGCATATTAGCACAATGTCCTAAGCTTAAGAAAATCTGGATTTTGCAAGAGGAAGAGGTTGAGGTTTCCGATGAAAGAGTAGCTTGTCTTGCAGTGCTAAAAGCTGCTGGAAAAAGTGACAGTGCTGATTCAGATAGACCAGCTCCAGAGAACATAGCAACTATTATTTATACTTCTGGAACAACAGGAAAAAGCAAAGGTGTTATGCTAACACAGAACAATATTGCAACTAATGTGGAATATGTTAATTATACAACAGAACCAGGAAGTGTACTTCTGAGTGTACTTCCAATACATCATGCGTTTTGCTTAGTTATGGACTGGCTTAAGGGATTTTCATTAGGCACAACTATATGTATTAATGATTCACTTCTGCATATGGTAAAAAATATGGGCGTATTTAAACCTCAGGTTATGCTTATGGTTCCAATGATGATTGAAACAATATATAAAAGACTTGCCAGTGCAGACCCTGCTATTCCAAAAAAGGTTTTAGCAGATAACGTATTTGGTGGAAATCTTAAAATTATCTTCTCTGGTGGAGCACACCTTGATCCATATTATATTGACAAGTTTGCTGAATATGGAGTTGACGTTTTTGAAGGATATGGTATGTCAGAGTGTTCACCAGTTATCAGCAACAATACACCAGAAGACCACAAGGCAGGGTCTATAGGCAGACCGCTTGCAAATGCTGAAGTTGCATTTAAAGATGGTGAGATTCTGGTAAAAGGCAGCAGTGTTATGAAGGGGTATTACAAGATGCCAGAAGAAACTGCAGAAACACTTAAAGATGGCTGGCTTCATACAGGAGATAAGGGATATATTGATGATGATGGCTATCTATTTATAAATGGGCGTGTAAAGAACTTGATTATCCTTTCTAATGGAGAAAACATTTCTCCAGAAGAGATTGAAAATAAATTAGCGCTTAATCCGCTTGTAGGTGAGGTTATTGTAACAGGTGAGAATAATGGGCTTACTGCAAGAATTTATCCAGACCAAGATGTTGTACAAGCTAAAGGACTTGATGAAGAAATAATCCACAAGAGTTTACAGGAATTTTTAGACCAGTACAATAAGAACCAGCCTACTTATCGTCAGATTACAGGACTTGTTGTAAGAAAGAATCCATTTATCAGAAGTTCAACTAAGAAGATAAAGAGACAAGAGGCACTGATTGATGAGGCAGTGCTCCCTACAGCATAAAAGGGAGCATACCTGATATAAAAGCTTTTGTCAATATATCGGCGATGACTTCTGCTGGCACTTTAAAATTTTCATTAGCCCATTTATGAAGCACACCTATTGTACTTCCAATAGTACAGGCAATCATATATGAAAACTCATCTTTGTTATTACAAGAGGGGGTTGTACTCTGCATAACCTTTCTTACGTAGTTGTGGAACATTGTTAAAGTTTTTTCAAAAAATGTTCCACCTCTTGGGCTTTTAAGAAGGCTTGCTAAGAATGGGTTTGTCATAGTATACTCGCAGATGGTCAAAAAATATGATTTACACATATCCCAGTCACTTTTTGGATGAAAAGTCTCCATAATGGAGAATATATCATTTATAGTTTTATCTTCAATAGCAATTACAAGAGCTGGAACATTTTCGTAGTGGTTGTAGAACGTACTGCGGACAATTCCAGCTTTCTTTATTATATCAGATACCGTTATTTTATCTAAATCTTTTTCTTTAAGAACCAAAAAAAATGCATCATAAATGGCTTCATCAGCTACATGGTATCTTTCATCTTGTATTTCATTAATCATTATACACTCCTTTTTTGTATCTAGTGCAACAAAATATATTTTTTTTATTATAACAGAATTTAAAAATAAAGATAGATGTTTTATCCATTTTTTGTTAAAATAAGACAGAAAATGTTTTATATATATTTATATAAGCCTTTTGCACAAAAAAATATTCGGTGTTTATAAAAAAATTAGAAAAAAATCACAAATTTTGTTTGCAAATTAGCCATAATCATGTACAATAGTAATAGCAGTATAAATTTTAAAAAGAAAAGGAGAAAAAAAATGGGCAAAGAGATGATAGCTATGCTTCTTGCTGGTGGACAGGGTTCACGCCTTTACGCGTTGACCGAGAAGCTGGCAAAACCTGCAGTTCCATTTGGCGGTAAATATCGTATTATTGACTTTCCGCTGTCAAACTGTGTAAACTCAGGAATTGATACGGTAGGTATTTTAACACAATACCAGCCACTGGTATTAAATGAATATATAGGGAATGGACAACCATGGGACCTTGACCGTTTATATGGTGGTGTACATGTATTGCCTCCTTATCAGCAGGCTTCTGGCTCTGACTGGTATAAGGGTACAGCTAATGCAATATATCAAAATATTTCATTTATAGACCGCTACGACCCAGAGTATGTAATAATTCTTTCTGGTGACCAAATTTGTAAGCAGGATTACAGAGATTTTCTTCGTTTCCACAAGGAAAAAGAGGCAGAGTTTTCTGTAGCTGTTATGGAAGTGCCATGGGATGAGGCTTCAAGGTTCGGACTTATGGTTGCTGATGAAAACGATAAGATTACAGAGTTCCAAGAGAAACCAAAGGAGCCAAAGTCTAACTTGGCATCTATGGGTATTTATATCTTTAATTGGGATATTCTTAGAAAATATCTGGTTGAAGACGAGCAAGACCCACAATCTGAAAACGATTTTGGTAACAATATTATTCCAAATCTATTAAGAGATGAAAGAAAAATGTATGCATATCGTTTTAGTGGTTATTGGAAAGATGTAGGAACTATTCCTTCACTGTGGGAAGCTAACATGGAAGTGCTTGACCCAGAACACAGTGGTATTAACTTATTCGACGAAGACTGGAAGATTTACAGCCGTAACAGTGGTATGACCGGACATAAAATTAATGCAGGTGCTTGCGTAGAAAATTCTATGATTACAGATGGATGTAATATATCTGGAAGTGTTAAACATTCCATACTGTTCTCAGGAGTTAAAGTAGAAGAAGGTGCTGAGGTAGAAGATGCGGTTATCATGGGTAACACGATGATTAAAGCTGGTGCAAAAGTAAAACACTGCATAGTGGCAGAGAATGTAATTATCGGACAAAATGCTACTATAGGTCAGATGCCAGAAGGTGATGAAGCAGGAGTGGCAACAGTCGGTGCATGTGTTTATGTCGGCGATAACGCCATAGTTGGACCAAATGCAATGGTCAGTGATAATGTAAAGGATGGTGATAAACAATGATGAATACCGAGAACACAAATGCACTAGGCATTATTTTCCCAAATATTTATGACGAGCTTGTGCCTGAATTGACTGGTGAAAGGCTGATGGCTTCTATTCCTTTTGCAAGCCGTTATCGCATAATCGACTTTGTGCTTTCTAGTATGGTAAACTGTGGTATTGATAATATTGCAGTATTAGTACGCAAGAATTATTTTTCATTGCTTGACCATCTAGGTTCTGGTCGTGAGTGGGATTTAACGCGTAAAAATGGTGGGCTTACTATATTCCCGCCTTTCGCTGAGAAAAACATGGACGTTTCTTCTGGCAAGGTAAGTATGATTGCAAATCTCTCTGGTTTCTTAAAATCACAGAAAGAAAAATACGTAATTCTCTCAGATGCAAATATAGCGTCCAACTTTGATTTCAATGCACTTTTGAATGCACATATTGACAGCGAAGCTGATGTTACAGTGGCATATATAAAAGAAGAGCTTCCTAAAAGTATTATGGAAACAGAAGAAATTACAAAATGTATGTATTACACTCTTGACATGGAAGGTACCCGTATTAAGAAAATCAATATCAATTCTCAAGAAAAAGGTATACAGAACTTCTCAATGAACCTCTATGTATTTGAACGTGAGAAGCTTATAAAATTGATTAATGAGGCACTTATTGGTGGGGGCATTTATTTGGAAAGAGATGTATTAGTGCCACAGCTTGATACATTAAATGTACATGGATATGAGTATAAACAATATGCCGCACGTATTGACAGCCTTAAGAGCTACTTTGATGAAAGCATGAAACTTTTGGATAATGAAAATTTGGATGCATTGTTTGGAGGAAATCCAATTTATACAAAGGTTCGTGACGATAATCCTACACGTTATATTACAGGAGCTTGTGCTAAGAATGTAATGGTAGCTGATGGTTGTGTAATCGAAGGAGAGATAGAAAACAGCATTCTTTTCAGAGGTGTTAAAGTTGGCAAGGGTGCTAAGGTTAAAAATTCTATTCTTATGCAGGATACAATCGTTGAAGAGGGTGCTAATGTTGACTACGTCATTACAGATAAAAAAGTTAAAATTACAAAGGGTAAGGAATTAAAAGGTACAAGTACATTCCCTGTATTTATAGCAAAGAAGCAAGTTGTCTAATTTAACCAACACCAGATTAAACTGGCAGTTGTTATTAATACTGGCTCTGAGTTTAACTCAGGGCCAGTTGCCTTGTAAGTCTTTCTTTAAGTTTTTTTAGAAACCATTCATTACCTTTAACTATAAGCATAGGACCAAATGACAAAACTTCGATTAATAGCTCAGTTTCCATACTTTTGTTATAATATATAAGACATTCATATGTATCCTCATCTATTTTAGTAGTATTTTTTTCATAGTTAGCAAAGTGTAGCATCGCTCGTTCAAGAGCATTGCGTTGATTTTTTATATGCAATTTAAGGGGTTCTCGATAGTAACTATTTCTAATAAGTGAATTTAAGTCGTAATCTGAAGAAAAAGTTTTTTCTATAAGCTGTACATTTTGTATGCGAGCAACATTTAAAATTTCTAATTTTGTTTTGTTATATTTGGTATGTTTTAAAGCAAGTAGGCGGAATTTGTCATTTTTAACAGAGTACTCTAAACGGGCAGGGAGATAATGGTGATGAAGCCTAGTTCCTTTTGGAGAGGTGTAGTCAATATCTGTATATTGGCATTTTTTTTGTGCATAAAGCAGTGTGCGAAAGTTAGAACGATACTTTTCATCAGTATATGGGTCACCATCAGAAAAGCAGTCATAGTAGTAAAACTGCTCTTTCGTCCAGAGAGGATTTACAGAGGAAAGCATAGAACTAAGTTCTGCTAACTGTTTTTTATTTAAAAATAATTCTATGCGTGGGTCAGACAGCAGTGCCTTGAGATATGATTTTTCAAGGTCTGAAAGTGGTGTAGTAAAAGAGGACGAAATTTTAGAACGGTATAAATTACCATTTCTTTCAAATAAATTCCAAGTGCCACTTTCTAGCTTAGGTATAATTGAAAGCATACTTTCTTCAAATCCTTCATTGCAGACCTGTTTGTGAATATTTTGTATTGTAAGAGCATCTTGTCTACATAAAAGATGTTTTAATACTTGGTAGTAACAGTTGTATATTTCCGAAAATATTTCCATAAACGCCTCCATTTATATCTGATATATTTTGTACATAATCTGCAAATCTTGGTAAAAACGCTGTTCCACTGATTTAGCAGTACACTCTAGCGAAATAATTCTGCCTGTAAATGTGCGTATCCATGGCAACATTTCATTGCAATCGAATACCTCTGTTTCATATTGATATACGTTTTGTTCTTTTTTTGTGACTGTGCCACCTCTGCCTTCGCATTTTAAACGTTCAATTATATAATTTTCATTAGGTTCTATAATATGTATAGTCATTGTCAGTTTGTCTGTATGGTGGTTTTCATTTCCTTGGAATGACACACCCCACACTTGTTTGCGGTTTCTGTCAAGTTTTTTTCGCAGTTCATCATAATAAATACTGTCATAGTCTGGTTTTTCTATAGGGATAGCCTTTTTTATTGAATCCAGCCGAAAACACGTAAAACGTCTGGCTTTATTTACATATACACACAGAAAGCGTCTGCCGCTTCTAGTGCTTGTAAAGATTTGCAGCGGTACACAGGTTATGGTACTGATTCTATTTGTCTTAGAGCCTTTTATTTCAAGTCTTGCCACTGTTTTTTTATTCATAATATTTAAAATTTTGAGGAGTATTTCATCTTCTAGCGTATGTACAAAGAAACTGTGTTTTACACGAAAAGATTGGTTTTTAAGGTCAAACTGTTCTAAAAGTTGATTACCAATTATACCAAAATTGCCAGTCATCTGGTAAAATGCCAGTGCGTCAAAAATTGCATTGTTAGATTTTATCCAGTCAGTAATGGTGCTATCAATAAAGAAAAATATTTTTTTTCCAGTTTTTTTCTTATTTAACAGTCCTTCTGTTTCATAAACATTACACTTGCGTCGTACTGTCTGTGTATCAAAAAGAACACCATACTTTATAAGCAGGCTGTCTGTTATTTCTTCTGCTGCCATCTGTCTTCCATCTTGAAGTAAATCCAGTATAAGAAAGTGCAGCATAATATCATTGTCAGTAAAACTTTTTGTCTTCCAGACTTGAAATAGTGG
>CANOID010000042.1 GCA_947565985.1 uncultured Lachnoclostridium sp. | reverse complement strand
TTTTACAGAATAAAGCTCAAGACCCTTTTTTTGGTCATAGTGCTGATAATAGACGTTATTGCCATATAGACACACAACTTGAGTAGGGTCGTCATATAACTGACCAACATTGCGTCCTGATGTGTCAACCATAAAAAGCCCAGTTGTACTTAATGACAATACTGCATCAATATCGTTCTCTAACTGGTCATTACGCCTTGTATAAAAAATGTACTTACCAGCAGAATTGATATAACTTACTCTGTCATCTGATAATTTTTTAGGATTTAATAAATCATTGCTCATAGAATAAAGCTTATTATTATCATAAGGGTTAGCAAAGTATATCATACCTTCATTTTCACAAAAAAGTCCACCATTTAATAAGTTTCCGCTTGTGTTTCCAGTGATGCTTTCGTCATCGTAAAATTTGATATGGCTTCTAGTTATAAAAACATAAGATACCACAGCTATAATAGTCACCACAATAATTCCTATTAAAATCCTTTTCACAATAGTAGATTTTTTCATAATCATCCTTTCCTTTCCACTTTTTCTCCCTTTTTATTTAGTATAACATATTTTATGGGTTTTTGTGGAATTTCTTAAAACTTTTTTAATAGAAAATTTTAGAAAAAATACTTGAAACAGTCAAATTGTTATGATATACTATATAAGTACGTTATTTTGTGGCTGGTATGTAGATATTTATAAGATATACTGGTAATATTTGAGTATTAACAAATGGAGGATATTTTTTATGATTAATATAATTCATGGTATTTTATTAATTGTATACATTATTGTATCTGTGGCACTAGCTATTGTTGTACTTATGCAGGAAGGAAAACAGTCAGGGCTTACAGGTGCAATTAGTGGTGCTGCGGACACATACTGGGGTAAGAATAAGGGACGTTCAATGGAGGGTGGCCTTATACTGGCAACAAGAGTTCTTGCAACAGTGTTTATAGTGCTTTCACTATTGTTAAATCTTAGCATCTTTTCATAGAGGATTAACAGGTTTATGGTGCAGCGTGTGTGTATTGCGTTGCACTTTTTTCATTGTAAATGGGGGTGTTTAAAGTGACGAGAGAAGAATTAGATAGTAAAAAGCAACTTATTATGGAGTTTATGGCATCGAAGACGTACAAACCTATGTCGTTGAAGGAAATGGCAGTTGTGCTTATGGTGCCAGCTAAGCAGAAAAAAGACTTGCGTATTGTAATGGAGGAATTGTCTGAAGAAGGGAAAGTACAGATTAATTCTAAGGGAAAAGCCATGCTTATGCCTGATAACATTAAAACAGGAAAATATATGGGAACACAAAGGGGATTTGGTTTTGTTCGTATTGAAGGTGAAGAGAATGATATTTATATACCTGAGTACAAATCAAAAGGTGCTATTGATGGTGATACAGTGCGAATTGCCATTGAAAATACAAGGCATGGCAAAAACAAAGAAGGTTCTGTTACCGCAATTATTGAGAGAGGCAGCAGTTTAGTAGTTGGAACGTATTCTAAGAGCAAGAGCTTTGGATTTGTAATTGCTGATAACCATAAATTTGGCAGGGATATCTATATTGCAAAGGCTGACAGCAAAGGGGCAGTTACTGGTCATAAGGTAGTTGTCGAGATTACAGATTATGGCAGTGAGGATAGAAACCCAGAAGGGCGCATTACCGAGATTATAGGACACATTAATGACCCCGGCGTGGATATTTTATCTATTGTTAAAGCTTATGGACTGCCAGAGGAATACCCAGAAGCTGTAATGCAACAGGTAGAGAGCATTAGTGATAGTGTATCTGAGGAAGAAAAACAAGGCAGAACCGATTATAGAAACCTTCAAACAGTTACAATAGATGGTGAAGATGCAAAAGACCTTGACGATGCCATCACTCTAGTAAAAGAAGGAGATATTTATAAGTTAGGTGTGCATATTGCGGATGTCAGTTATTATGTGACAGAAAACTCACCTTTAGATAAAGAAGCTTTAAAACGTGGCACAAGTGTATATCTTGTAGACAGGGTTATTCCTATGCTTCCACATAAGCTGTCTAATGGCATATGTTCATTAAATGAGGGTACAGACAGGCTTGCACTTTCATGCATTATGGAAATAAACAAGTCTGGTGAGGTTATAAGCCATAAAATCGAAGAGACAGTGATAAATGTAGACAGAAGAATGTCTTATACTAGTGTCAATAAAATTGTTGAGCTGAACGATGTAGACGAACGAGAAAAATATAAAGAATTTATACCAATGTTTGAGCTTATGTATGAGCTTGCAGATCTTTTAAGAACAAGGCGTTTTAAAAGAGGTTCAATAGATTTTGACTTTCCTGAAAGCAAGATTATTCTTGATAAAAAGGGCAAACCTCTTGAGATAAAAGAGTATGAAAGAAATAATGCACACAGGATTATAGAAGAATTTATGCTTGCTGCTAACCAGACTGTGGCAGAAGAATATTTTTGGCAGGAACTTCCGTTTGTATTCCGTGTACATGAAGAGCCTGACAATGAAAAAGTATTGCAGCTTGGTATTTTTGTAAATAATTTTGGATATACGTTAAAAACAGGTGCCAATGATGAAGTGCATCCTAAAGAAATACAGAAGCTTGTTAATAATGTCAAAGGAAAGCCAGAGGAAGCACTTATAAGCAGGCTTGCACTCCGCTCTATGAAGCAAGCAAGGTATTCTATAAGCTGTGATGGGCATTTTGGACTGGCAATGAAATATTACTGTCATTTTACTTCACCAATAAGGCGCTATCCTGATTTACAAATACATCGTATTATTAAAGAAAATCTTCATGGTAAACTTGTAGATAACAGGATAAACCATTATAATAAAATATTGCCAGAAGTTGCTGATGCCACAAGCAAGCTTGAAAGGCGTGCTGACGATTCGGAGCGTGAAGTTGAAAAACTTAAAAAAGCTGAATATATGGAGCAGTTTATTGGCGAAAGTTTTGATGGCGTAATTTCTGGTGTTACAACATGGGGAATGTATGTTGAATTGCCTAATACTGTAGAAGGAATGGTAAAGGTCGCAGATATTCCGGGTGACTATTACTATTTTGATGAAGAACATTACAGCATGGTTGGAGAACACACTGGAAAGACATATAAGCTTGGTAGCCAAATAAGGATAACTGTTGCTGCTGTGGATAGACTTTTAAAGACTATTGATTTTGTTATTGCACAAGAAGAAACTAAAATTAGTACAGATAATACTAGTCTTAGTGCAAAAGCTTTAAAACGACAAAAGAAGCGTGAAAGACGAAAAGAGGAGAGAGCCAGAAAAGCTAAACTGCAAGAAAAAGAAGACAGAAATGAAATTTCTGCTAATACAGACAATGTATCTGAAGAAAAGAAAGCTTCTGCCAGTGTTAGCAAAACTAAAACAATAGATGCAAACACAGATATACAGAAGAAAAAAGTAGTAGCAAAAAATATTGTAAAGGCAAGAAAGTTAGCCAAAAAGAGGCATAAGAAACATGGTCGGAAGCAGCCTGTAATAAATATAAATATTAGGAAAATAAGAAAAAAACCAGCAGTTAAATTAAGCATAGGAAGTCTGGCAGAATTAGCAGGCAAAACTAATATAAAGAGAATCCCTAAATTTACTGGAAAAGTTATACTTGTATCAAAATCAAAGAATAAACGTAAACCAGTATCTAGAATGTCGCAACATAAGGAAATTAAAACGGCATACAGGAAAGTTCCAGTATCAAACAGAAAGCGTAAAGGAATTAGAAAGATATGGCGAAGGAAGCAAGGAAATTAATAGCGGGCAATAAAAAAGCTTTTCATGAATATTTTATTGAGGATAAATATGAGGCAGGTATTTCACTTGCTGGCACTGAGGTAAAATCACTGCGTATGGGCAAGTGCAGTGTTAAAGAAGCTTTTATACGTATTGAAAAAGGAGAAGTATATATATACAATATGCATATAAGCCCATATGAAAAAGGTAATATCTTTAATAAAGACCCTATAAGGGTGAGAAAGCTTTTGTTGCACCGTCATGAGATACGAAGGATTGAGGGTCAGATTGCACAAAAAGGCTACACAATGGTTCCTTTAAATGTTTATTTTAAGGGGAGTCTTGTAAAGATTGAAGTTGGTCTTGCCAAAGGTAAGAAATTATATGATAAAAGACAGGATATTGCTAAAAAAGACCAACGAAGAGAAGCTGAGAGGAAGTTTAAAGTCCAAAATCTTTATTAAAAAGAGCTGAAACGTTTTGACAAAATTTCTGATGTGTGTTATAGTATATAAGCAGTTTATCTGCATATACTTATAATATATAACCAGGGGTTGTACTGGTTTCGACGGGTCCACTGAATATGGAGAAGCTGTCCGTGGCGGGCACCACGTTAAAAGTCCAAAATAAATATAAACGCTGAAGATAATTTAGCATTAGCTGCCTAATCGCAGCTCATCGGTCCTTGTTTTCCGTGGCAAGGGTAGCCGGTGTCACCCAGCGGAACACTCTGTTGTCAAAGCTTTGAGACAGCAGAAAACTTATTAAGCTACTAAAGGGTAAAGCCTGCTGGTGGGCGTTGCCTAGAGGGAATGTTAAAACATCTGCTATGACAGTAGAAGTACATTGGATTTGGATTCGGACAGGGGTTCGATTCCCCTCAGCTCCATTTCTAAAAAGCCCGTAAATATTATATTTACGGGCTTTTTAAATCATTCTAAATCATTTCAAATCATTACAGGAAATAGGAATTATTGCCATATAATGCAATTTCTCCCATAGCCTAAAGGTAGTGATTTATATTACTGTGGAGGGAATTATGTGTGGAATTATTGGATTTACAGGCAATATTAATGCAAAAGAGGTTCTTTTGCAGGGACTTACAGCACTTGAATATCGTGGGTACGACAGTGCAGGAATTTCGTTTTTTACAAAGACTGGTATTAAGACTATTAAAGCAGTTGGAAAGGTTGCAGGTCTTTCTGAAAAGGTGACCATGTCTGAAGATAGTACAAAATGTGGTATAGGTCATACACGTTGGGCTACACATGGCGGTGTTTCTGAAACCAACTGCCATCCGCACAGTTTTGGCAGGATAACGCTTATACACAATGGCATTATCGAAAATTATAAAGAACTTCAGGAAGAACTGGCTTTAGAAGGCAAAGAGCCTGTATCACAAACTGATTCTGAAATTGCGGCTATGGTAATTGATTCCTGTTATAAAACAGACCCCGTTAGTGCAATAAAAAAAGCTGTAAAGAAACTACGTGGTGCATATGCTTTTTGCATAATGTTTGCAGACCATCCGGGCAGCATTTATGCTATAAGAAATGGCAGTCCACTTGTTGCAACCACTACAGGGATAGGCTCCATAATTGCTTCTGATATGGTTGCACTTATAAAGTATTCAAAAAATTACTTTGTACTACCTGAGCATCATATAGCCCATCTTACATCAGGAAGCATAAATATTACAGACCTTGACCACAATGAAATTGAACCAGATATGTTACATGTAAACTGGGATATGGCGGCTGCGAAAAAAGGTGGTTATGAATATTTTATGCTTAAGGAAATACATGAACAGCCTGAAGCACTGCGAAATACCATTGCACCAAGAATTAAAGATAGTTTGCCTGACTTTTCAACAGATGGCATAGATGACAATTTATTTAAAGATACAAGTAAAATAATTATTGCTGCCTGTGGTACTGCAATGCATGCAGGGCTTATTGGTAAAAATATGATAGAAAAACTTTCAAGAGTACCAGTTTCGGTTGATATTGCATCAGAATTTCGTTATCAAGACCCAATCATCACTGATAACACTCTTGTTATTACCATATCACAGTCTGGTGAGACAGCCGATACACTAGCTGCATTAAGGCTTGCCAAAGAGAGAGGTGCTAAGACTCTATCTATAGTAAATGTAAAAGGGTCATCTATTGCACGCGAAAGTGACTACGTACTTTATACACATGCTGGTCCTGAAATAGCTGTAGCTAGTACAAAGGCTTATACTGTACAGCTTGCAGCAATGTATCTACTCTCATTTAGACTTGCATATGTAAAGGGGAAGATAACAGAAAACCAAGCTAAGGACTTTATAGAAGAACTTGAAAAAATGCCACGTTTTGTGCAAAAAATGCTTTCATGTGACAAGGCAATAGAACCTATAAGCAATAAACTTTTAAAAACACAGAGCCTTTTCTTTATTGGTCGTGGACTTGACTATGCACTTTCATGTGAAGGTTCAATTAAATTAAAAGAAGTAAGTTATATACACTCTGAGGCTTATGCTGCTGGAGAGCTTAAACATGGCACGATTTCACTTATTACGGATAATGTGCCAGTAATAGCACTGGCAACGCAGGAAGATGTATTTGCTAAGATGATTTCAAATATACGTGAAGTCCGTTCACGTGGTGCTAGGGTTATAATGGTTGCTGGAGCTGATGCACAAGTCGATGCAGCACTTTGTGACCATCTTATAACACTTCCACCTATAAATGATATATTTGCTCCATTTGGAGCGGCAGTTGTTTTACAATATATAGCTTATTATACCGCTGTTGCCAGAGGGCTTAACGTAGACCAACCAAGAAACCTTGCAAAATCAGTTACAGTAGAGTAAAAATATTAGGAGATTATAATTTATGGCAAAAGATGAAAAGGTTAATCTGAGTTTTAGTTTTAAAATTGGTATGGCAGCTATAATTTTTTTAGTTATAGTAGTTGCATTTGCAGGATTTAAACTAGGCGAAGTGTTTTATAAAAATAAGCAGCCTGAAATTACCGCAGCATATATTAGTGAACAGATTAAAGGTGTAAGTGAACTGACTACTGCTGAACTGTCTTACAATGGTTTAATTATTTACTCGGAAGGTGATATCCCTTTAATTACAAAGAAAGGTTTTTCTATGAGATATACTGCAGATATACGTGCAGGTATAGACGTTTCAAAGATAAAGATTCATATAACAGAAAATAAAGTAATTATTGATGTACCTAGTGTGGAAGTTCAGTCCATAGATGTTGATTCTGACAGTATTACATTTTATGATGAAAGATATGCACTGTTTAACTGGACACAAAAAGAAGATGTTGTTGATGCAATTACACTTGCAAGAGAGGATGCAACAGCTCACGCTAGTACAGAAGGACTTGTGAAAAAAGCTAATAGACAAACAGAAGTTATAATTAAAAGTTTGCTTTCAGAACATATAGGAGACAGAGAATTGGTCATACAATAAGATAATCCATCCCCCGGTTTTAACCGGGGTTTTTATTTGTCAAAAGATTGACTTTGTTTTCAAATAGACGTACAATGGATAATATTGGCATTAAAATAAGACTAATAACACAAAGGAAACTTTTATGAAGAAAAAATATATAAGACAAAATGTTTATGATGCACTTCAAGATCGATTACATTTTACTTTTCAAGAATTTGATAATATTTTTGTTTCTTTTTCTGGCGGAAAGGACAGTGGTGTCCTTTTAAATATGGTTTTAGATTTTCAGGAAAGATATTATCCAGATAAAAAAATTGGTGTATTTCACCAAGATTTTGAAGCACAGTACACAGTTACTACAGAATATGTAGAGCGAACATTTAAAAAAATTGAGAAACAAACAGAGCTTTATTGGGTGTGTCTTCCTATGGCAGCGAGAACAGCACTCAGCAGTTATGAGATGTTTTGGTACCCATGGGATGATACTAAAAAAGAAGCATGGGTACGTCCTATGCCACAATATCCATATGTTATTAACCTTGACAACAACCCAATTTCAACTTACCATTACAAGATGTACCAAGAAGATCTTGCCAAACAGTTTGGGCGGTGGTATCGCATTGTACATGATAATGCGAAAACTGTATGTTTGCTTGGAATAAGAGCAGAAGAGTCAGCTCAGCGTTATAGTGGAATACTAAATAAAAAATATGGATATAAGGGTGAATGTTGGATAAGTAAGCAATTTAAGGATGTATGGACAGCGTCTCCTATATATGACTGGGAGCTTAGTGATGTCTGGCACGCTAATTATTTGTTTGGTTATGATTATAATCGTCTTTATGATATGTATTTTATGGCAGGTCTTAAACCTGACCAGATGCGGGTGGCTTCACCATTTAATGACTATGCGAAAGACAGCCTTAATTTATATAGAGTTATTGACCCTGAAATATGGGCTAAACTGGCAGGTCGTGTTGTAGGTGCTAATTTTGGTGCTATATACGGAAAGACCAAGGCACTTGGTTATAGAAACCTTTCTTTGCCAGAAGGGCATACATGGGAATCATACACTAAATTTTTATTAGATACCCTTCCTGTCCGTCTTCGTAAAAATTATATTAAAAAGTTTAAGACCTCAATTGAATTCTGGCACAAGACAGGTGGAGGATTGGAAGAAAAAACTATATGTGAACTTATGGAACATGGATATAAGATAAAACAGAATGGGGTTTCAAATTATACTATTATGAAAAATCCGCGTATTATATTTCTTGATAAAATACCAGACCACACAGATGATATAAAGTCATCAAAAGATTTGCCAAGTTGGAAAAGGATGTGTTATTGTATCCTTAAAAACGACCATATTTGTCGCTCTATGGGTTTTGGTCTTTCAAGAGAACAACAAAGAAAAGTAGATGTACTCAAGCAAAAATATGTTAAGGTAGGTGAAAAAAATGGCATTTCAAAGTCCAGTTTATAATGTAATTGCTGTACCTATTAAAAAGATTGTACCTAATACATATAACCCTAACTCTGTAGCTCCGCCTGAGCTACAACTGTTATATGACAGTATTAAAGAGGATGGTTATACCATGCCTGTTGTGTGTTATTACGAGCAGGAAGATGACTTATACATAATTGTGGATGGTTTCCACAGATATCGGATAATGCTTGATTATCCTGATATTTACACACGAGAAAATGGACTTCTCCCAGTTTCAGTGATAGATAAACCTATTGATTACCGTATGGCAAGCACTATCAGACACAACAGGGCACGCGGTTCCCACAATGTAAACCTTATGAGCAATATTATAAAAGAGTTGTGTGAGCTTGGACGGTCAGATGCGTGGATTTCAAAGCATCTTGGTATGGAAAAGGATGAAATACTGAGACTTAAGCAGATAACAGGGCTTGCGACACTTTTTAAAGATATAAACTTTGGCTCAGCATGGAGACCTTGTAAAGAAGAATCAGATTAGTAGATGGAGGAAAAGATGGTTTTTGACAATATTCTGGATGCTATGGGAAATACCCCACTAATCAAACTTAATAGAATTGTACCAAAGGGGTCCGCAGAAATCCTAGTTAAATTTGAAGGGTTAAATGTTGGAGGTTCAATTAAGACAAGAACTGCTTATAATATGATATGTGATGCAGAAAAAAAGGGTATTATTAATAATAAAGATACAATTATTGTAGAGCCTACAAGTGGTAATCAGGGCATAGGACTTGCACTTACAGGTGCTGTAAAAGGTTATAAGGTTCGAATTATAATGCCCGATTCTGTAAGCGAAGAAAGACGAAAACTTATATCACACTATGGAGCAGAGGTTATATTAATACACGATGATGGCAATATTGGAAAATGTATAGAACAGTGTCTTGAAACTGCTCTTAATATGGCCAAAGAAAACCCTGCGGTATTTGTACCACAGCAGTTTGAAAATCCTGCAAACCCACAGATACACCGAAACCAGACGGGGCTTGAAATTATTAGCCAAGTAAATAAACCTATAGATGGCTTTTGTTCAGGAATCGGCACAGGAGGTACAATTACAGGCATAGGAGAAGTGCTTAAAGAGGCTAATCCTGATATAGTAATATGGGCGGCAGAACCTGAACACGCTGCTATTTTATCAGGAGGGTCTATTGGAACTCATCTACAGATGGGAATTGGCGATGGTGTTATACCGGGTATATTAAACCAAGAGATTTATAGTGATATCTGTATAATTACAGATGATGAGGCAATACAGACAGCTAAAGACCTTGCTTCTAAAGAAGGTATAATGTGCGGAATTTCAAGCGGCACCAATGTAGCAGCAGCTATTAGACTTGCTGTAAAACTTGGCAGTGGAAAAACTGTAATAACAGTACTTCCAGACACCGCAGAGAGATATTTTTCCACACCATTATTTAAATAGTAACAAATACAAAGAAAGGCAGTTATTTTAATTGTGGTTAATGAAGAAAAGACACGTATTATGATTAAAATAGCACAGTATGAGGCAGACTTAGGCGAAAAAGTTATAAATGAAGGCAGCTATTACAAGACAGATTATGTGCGTTCACATACACTGTCTGCTATACTTAGCTTTTCCGCTGCATATGCTCTGATTTTGGCTCTGATTTTACTATATAACATTGATTATATATTTGTAAATTTTATTACAATTAATTATGTAAAGCTGTGTTTTGAAATTTTTGTGCCATATATTTTAATTACAATATTCTGTGCAATAATTTCCAGTATATATTTTAACGGCAAGTATAAAAAAGACCGAGAAGAGATAAAAAAATATTATTTGGAATTAAAACGTCTGGAAAAATATTACTCAGTAAGCGGAAAGGAGACAGCAGATGACACAGTTACTGGTGCTTAGAGAGCAGTTGCAGAAGTTTTACCAGCGATATACTCTGATTTTATCTCCACTATTCCGATTTTTTATTGGATTTATTACTTTTTATGCAGCTAATAGAGTTGTAGGGTACAACCCAATATTAAACCAAACATTGTCAGAAGTTATTTCTGGCATTATTTCCATGCTGTTTCCAGCACAGGTACTTTTATTTTTCGTATCAGTGTTTATCGTATTGCAAATTGCATATGTTTCATACTATCTTGCAATTACAACAGCAATGATGTTTGCAGTATTGTATTTTATTTATATAAGGTTTGTACCAAAACATGGCTTTGTAATTCTTGCAATGCCTGTGTTATATGCCCTAAATATACCATATGCAATGCCTGTACTTATGGGGCTTGTTGCAACACCTGCTGCCGTTGTACCTATAGGAATGGGTGTAGTAGTGTACTATCTTTTATTAGATACCGTTTATGTAATAGGCACTTCTACAGAAAACAATATAAATCTTTACAAACTTCTTATGCAGCAGCTTGCTTCTGATACACAGATGTATGTATCAATCATTATATTTACTGTTGTAACATTTATTGTATATTTTATAAGGGAACGCAAAGCAGACTATGCATTTGAAATAGCAGTTGTGACAGGTTCTTTTTTAAACCTGATACTTTTCTTAGTAGTAAATTACCTTATGGATATTAATATAAATATATTGCATCTTCTTACTGGTATTACCATATCATGTATTCTTATATGGTTTATACAATTTTTTAGACTGCCACTTAACTATACAGGAGCAGAAAATCTGCAATTTGAAGATGACGAATACTATTATTATGTAAAGGCAGTGCCGAAGATGAGTATAAGTGCTGCCAGAAAGAAAGTGAAACGCTTTAATACTCATCACAATGTAGAAGAAGAGGAAAACTTGGACACTACTTTGGTGCAGCAAGAGGAAGACGTAAAGGAGAATAAAGGAATCATGTCAGAGCATGACTTTGACTTTACAGTTTCGCTTGACAAGGAAGACCTAGAAGAAATAGAAAAAAAGAATTAGCCCATCAGGAGGAACAATGGACACAGTTTTTGATAATCTAAAAGAATATATCTATTTTTTGTCTTTACCAAAGATGAATATTGTTGATTTGCTAGAAATACTTATACTTGCATTTGTTATTTACAGTGTTATTCTCTGGGTACAAAATACAAGGGCATGGAGTCTTGTTAAGGGAATACTTGTATTGTTTTTGTGTTACCTTTTTGCATATGTACTTGATATGAGTGTTATCCTCTGGATTTTTAATAAAACGATATCAATAGGTATTACGGCTGTAATGATTGTGTTCCAGCCAGAATTAAGAAAAGCACTCGAAGAACTTGGAAGAAAAAATATTGTAAAATCCATTATACCATTTGATGAACAGAAAGACAAAAACAAGCGTTTTTCTGATAGAACTATTAATGAAATAGTTAAAGCAACTGTAGAACTTGCAAAAGCAAAAACTGGTGCACTTATTATTATTGAAAAAGATATAGTGCTTTCTGAATATGAGCGGACTGGAATAAATATGGATTCAGCTATAAGCAGTCAGCTTCTTATTAATATCTTTGAACATAATACACCTTTGCATGATGGGGCAGTAATTATAAGAGGCAACAGAATAGTTGCTGCAACGTGTTATTTGCCACTTTCAGACAATCTTGGGTTATCTAAGGAACTTGGCACAAGGCACAGAGCTGGTGTAGGTATAAGTGAAGTAAGTGACAGTCTTACAATAATAGCTTCTGAAGAAACTGGAAAAATATCCGTTGCAACTGGCGGCAAACTTTTAAGAAATATTGATGATGAGCTTCTAAGAAAGAAGATAAAAGAAATACAGGGCAATCCTGTGGACGATAAAAAGAAGCGTTTTAACTTTAGTTTGAAAGCGAGGGGTTCAGTTGAAAAAAAATAATAACAACACTCCTGCTAAGAATATAAAAAACCAGAGTAATGGCAGGATTCACAGGTTTTTCTTCAATAATACTGGTATAAAAATATGTTCGATGGTAATTGCAGTAATTGTGTGGGCAATTATTATAAATATAGATGACCCTTATAAAACAAGGTCTTTTAATGTTGAAGTTGAAACAATTAATGAAAGTGCATTAAACTCAGTTAATAAAGTATATGAAATAATTGAAGGCAACAACGCCCTTGTAAAAGTCAAAGGCAAAAAAAGCATTGTTGATAAGTTAAGTTCTTCAGATATAAGAGCAGTTGCCGATTTATCAAACTTGTCTGCTGTAAATGCTGTACCAATACAGCCTTCTCTGCGTAAAACTGTCTCTTCAGAAGTAATTATGGAGTGTAATCAAGTTCTTAAAGTATCGCTTGAAAACAGGGAAAGCAAACAAGTTAAAATAAACGTTATTGCAAGTGGTGCACCAGGAGAGGGTTATACTCTTGGAGAATGCAATGCCAAACCAAATATGATAGAAGTATCAGGTGGTGAATCTGCGGTTGGTCAAATTGCATCTGTAAAAGTACTTTTAAACGTAAATGGTGCCACGGAAGATTTCTTTAAAAGGCTTGTGCCTGTCGCATATGATGAAGATGATAACAGAGTGGAATCTAGTACACTATCCTTTAGCAATGACTTTATACGTGTATATGCACATATACTTGAAGAAAAAACTATTCCTGTAAAAGTGAAAATTAAGGGAAAGCCAGCAGATGGTTATGTCTATACGACCACAGACTGTCTTCCAGAACAAGTCAGAGTAGCTGGCTCATCAAGCAGACTTTCTAATATCTCAAGTATCACAATACCAGTAGATATATCAGGGATGACTACATCTTCACAAAATCTTGAGCAGGATATTTATATATCTGATTATTTGCCAGAAGGAATAACACCTGTTGAAGAATCAGAAACTGTGTCAATAAGAATCACACTTGAACAGGTTATCAAGAAAAATATTGAAGCAGACACAGATACAATAGGCTTTTCTTCACTGAGAAACGGTCTGAGGGCAGAGATAACAGACAATACAGATAAAGTAAATATTGTGATATCAGGAAGAATTTCTGTTTTAAATAGTATAACAAATGAAAATGCAAATGTAGTTATTAACTGCAGTGGTCTTGACGAAGGCGTATATACGCTACCAGTGGATATAAAAAATCTGGATAACTCATGTAAAATACTCGAAGCAGACAAACTCAGAGTACGTATTTATGATATAAACCAGCAACAGAACACAGAGCCGCCAGAAAGCACTACAGAAGCACCTATTGTAGAAACCATACCTGATACTGATAATACACAGCCACCTTCCCCTTCCCCTACTCCTTCACAATCACCAGATGAAGGTGAGGACGATAATAATGAAGACGATACAGAAGATAGTGACGAACAGGACACAGAAAATGATAATTAATAGTTGTTCAAAGATTAAATTATCTGGCAAATTTCAAATATTTTATCAAAGGATAGCTGTTTGGAAGCCGCTGGCGCTTAAATCTGGTCTTTACAGATTTTATGCACCACTGCGGATTCCTCCAAGCGCAAGCGTGCTGTCGGTGATAAAATTTTGAAATTGCCAGAGCTAATAACATTATATTTATGCAATTGTGCTTATTTTTTCTTAGACGCACGGAAACGCTGTGTTGAATCAAGTATTTTCTTACGTATACGCAAACTTTCTGGTGTTATTTCCAGCAGTTCATCAGTTTCTATAAATTCAAGTGCTTCTTCAAGACTTAATTTCTTTGGTGGTGTAAGCTTAAGTGCCTCATCAGCAGAAGAAGAACGAGTGTTTGTAAGATGCTTAGTTTTACACACATTAAGTTCAATATCTTCAGTTTTACCGCTCTGTCCGACAACCATGCCCGCATATACCTTTTCGCCAGGTCCTATAAAAAGTGTTCCTCTGTCCTGTGCATTAAAAAGACCATATGCCACAGTTTCTCCAGATTCAAATGCAATCAAAGAACCCTGTTTGCGGTATGTGATATCCCCCTTATAAGGACCATATTCTTCAAATATAGTATTTATAATACCGTTGCCCTTTGTATCAGTCATAAACTCGCCACGATACCCTATAAGACCACGTGATGGTATAAGGAATTCAAGCCTTGTAAAACCTCCTCCTATAGATGACATACCCATAAGTTCACCCTTGCGACTGCTTAACTTTTGTATAACACTTCCAGCAAAGTCGTCAGGAACATCTACATATGCACGCTCCATAGGTTCAAGCTTTCTGCCACGTTCATCTGTCTTATAAAGCACTTCTGCTTTACTTACTGCAAATTCATAGCCTTCACGACGCATATTTTCGATAAGTACAGAAAGGTGTAGTTCTCCACGTCCTGATACCTTGAAAGAATCTGTATTTTCTGTTTCTTCAACACGCAGACTGACATCTGAATTTAGCTCTGAAAACAGCCTGTCACGCAGATGGCGTGATGTCACATACTTGCCTTCTTGTCCAGCAAGTGGACTGTCATTTACTAAAAAGTGCATGGCTATAGTTGGTTCAGAAATCTTCTGAAATGGGATTGGTATAGGATTTTCAGGAGAACAGAGTGTATCACCAATATGGATATCTGTAATACCTGATATAGCAACTATTGAACCAATATCTGCCTGTTTTGTTTCAACTCTGCCTAATCCTTCAAATTCGTAAAGCTTGCTGACTTTTACCTTTACCAGTTTTGAAGGGTCGTGGTGATTGGCAATTACTACGTCCTGTCCAGCCTTAAGTGTGCCATTATCAACCTTGCCTATGCCTATACGACCTACATAGTCATTGTAGTCAATTGTACTTATTAGTACCTGTGTACCTGCATCAGGGTCACCTTCAGGAGCTGGTATATAGTCTAGTATAGTGTCAAATAGTGGTACCATATCTGTGCCTTGTTTGTCTGCAGTGTATGAAGCTGTCCCTTCTTTAGCAGATGCAAATATAAACGGACAGTCAAGCTGTTCATCACTTGCATCAAGGTCAATGAATAGTTCTAATACCTCATCTACTACAGCATCAGGACGTGCTTCTGGACGGTCGGTCTTATTAATACAGGCAATAACAGGAAGTTCAAGTTCAAGAGCTTTTTTTAATACGAATTTAGTCTGTGGCATAGGTCCTTCAAAGGCATCAACTACAAGTATTACGCCATTTACCATTTTAAGGACACGCTCAACTTCACCTCCAAAATCAGCATGACCTGGGGTATCTATAATATTTATTTTAATATTTTTATAGGTGATTGCAGTATTTTTAGAAAGAATTGTAATGCCACGTTCTCTTTCAATATCGCCTGAGTCCATAATTCTTTCTGCAACTTCTTGGTTGGAGCGAAAAACACCACTCTGTTTTAAAAGTTCATCAACCAATGTAGTCTTGCCGTGGTCTACATGGGCTATAATAGCAATATTTCTGACATTTTCACGTTTGGTTTTCATATAATAATGTTCCTTTCTATAAGATTTAATATTTATTACATCATATAATATTGGATTTTAACATATTTTAACATAATGTAATAAAAATTTAATAAAAAAAATGGAAATATATGATTACAAATTCACAAAATATAAGTATACTAATTATAGGGACATTATACAAGTAAGAAAAAGTCACAAAAATAATTTAAAATACGTTTACACTTTTGTATAACAGTCGGAATTTGTCGTACATAAGTATGGAAAGAATGGTAATACTAGTTCTAAATTCCATTTTTGGAACGTATAAATTATTAAAAACAAATTACTAATAGGGTTTTTGCCCTAAGAAAAATGGAGGATAAGAAATATGTTGGATAAAGTATTTACAAACAACCAAGTAACAATCGCAGGTGAGGTAGTAAGCGAATTTACATTCAGTCATGAGGTATATGGTGAAAATTTCTATATAGTCAATATCGCTGTATGTCGGTTAAGCAATTCGTATGATGTCATACCTGTCATGGTCTCAGAGAGACTTATGGATGTAAAGGCAGATTATAAGGGATGCGTACTGCAAGCAACTGGACAGTTCCGTTCTTATAACAGACATGAAGAAACCAAAAATAGACTGGTTTTATCCGTATTTGCCAGAGAAGTTGAACTAGTAGATGCGGATGAAGCAGAGCAGAACCCGAACCATATTTTCCTTGATGGATATGTTTGTAAGAGACCGGTATACCGGAAGACACCTTTGGGAAGGGAAATTGCAGATGTCCTTCTTGCAGTAAACAGACCATATGGCAAATCTGATTACATTCCATGCATATGCTGGGGAAGAAATGCAAGATTTGCAGACCAATTTGAAGTTGGCTCACATATTCAGCTCTGGGGAAGGATACAGAGCAGGGAATACCAGAAAAAAATATCTGAGGATATGTATGAAAAGCGTGTTGCTTATGAAGTATCAGTAAGTAAGCTGGAATATATTGCTGAAGAGGAAGGGGTGTAAGTATGTTATTATCCACAATGCAGAAATATAGAGCAGAACAGAGCATTTTATGTTCTTTTACTGGATTATGGATAGTAACAGTTTATAATATCTTTAGAAAAAAGTATAGCTTTTTATAAATGGATGTGATAGAATGGCTAGAGTTAGCGGTATTATAACGCTATCTGGCCATTTTCCTGTTGTAAGAAAAAGTATTCGCATTATGCGGTTGCAGTATGGAGGAGTAAAATGGGTAATAAAACTGTCCAGATTTTTTATGGAACTGGAAAAGGCAAGACATCTGCTGCCGTAGGGCAGTGCATACGTGCAGCAAGTCATGGGCTTTCTGTAATTATTATACAGTTTCTTAAAGGTAGAGAACCACTTGAGTCTGGTTTTTTAGAAAAACTTGAGCCTGAAATAAAGGTATTTAGGTTTGAAAAAACCGACCAATCATACGATTTACTGTCTGTATCACAGCAGAAAGAAGAGAGAAGAAATATCCTAAATGGTTTTAATTTTGCCAGAAAAGTTATAGATACAGGAGAGTGTGATATACTTGTGCTGGATGAAGTGCTTGGACTTTTAGACTTAGGCATAATTACTACAGAAGATATAATACACCTTATTGAAATGAAAGAAGGCGGATGTCGGTTGGTGCTTACAGGGAGAAAATTGCCAGAAGAGCTTTTGCCCTATGCCGATATAGTTACAAACATCGATTTAGAAAAGGATATTGGAAACGTGGATAGCTGATGCTATGATGTTGTAATATACACGTTTTATAACATAGCACATATAATAATACATCTAACATAGATAATATACATATCAGAATCAGGAGGAGAGAACGATGGCTATATTTACAGGTGCAGGAGTTGCATTAATTACGCCTATGCGTGAAGATGGCTCTGTTAATTATGATGAGATGGAGCGTATTATAGATTACCAGATTGACAATAGTACAGATGCAATAATTGTTTGTGGTACAACAGGTGAAGCATCGACTATGACACATGAAGAACATATTGAAACAATTAAGGCTTGTGTAGATATGGTAAGGAAACGTGTGCCTGTAATAGCAGGTACAGGTTCAAATTGTACCCAGACAGCAGTTTATCTGTCCAAAGAGGCTGCTAAGGCAGGAGCAGATGGTCTTTTGGTAGTATCTCCTTATTATAATAAAGCTACACAAAATGGGTTAAAAAAACATTTTACAGAAATTGCAAAAAGCACAGACCTTCCAATGATTCTTTACAATATACAGGGACGCACAGGAGTCAATATAACACCACAGACTATGGCAGAGCTTTCCAAAGAAGTTGACACCATTGTGGCAGTAAAAGAAGCATCTGGAGACATTTCACAAGTTGCAGAGATATTTGCACGCTCAGAAGGCTGTATTGATGTGTATTCAGGCAATGATGACCAGATAGTTCCTATAACTGCACTTGGAGGCAAAGGTGTTATTTCTGTATTATCACATATACTGCCACAGGAGACACATGATATGGTTGAAAAGACAATGTTAGGAGATATACAAGCAGGAGCAGAACTTCAGATTAAGTATTTCTCTCTTATAAAAGCATTGTTTTCCGAAGTAAACCCTATACCAGTAAAAGCGGCGATGAATATGATGGGCTTTAATGCTGGCACACTGCGTATGCCTCTTACAGAGATGGAGAATGCCCATCAGGAAGTTTTAAGACAGGAAATGATAAAAGCTGGTATAAAAGTTGTAGCATAAATTACGACTTATAAGGGTGAAACGTTGGTTTTGCCCTTTTTAGGAATACATACTAGGAAGAAAGGCTGGTTTATAAATGACAAAAATTATTATTATTGGATGTAATGGACGTATGGGGCAGATGATTACAGATATTGCAGCACAGGACAATGAAGCTGCTGTTGTTGCTGGTGTTGATATTATTAGCAACAGAGACAATGACTATCCTGTATTTACTGATATATATGACTGTGATGTACAGGCAGATGTAATTATTGATGTTTCTTCTTCAAATGGCATTGAAGAAAGGATGGATTACGCAGTGGACAAGCAGATACCAATTATTATATGCTCAACAGGTCTATCTGATGAACAGCAAAAATATGTTACTAAGACAAGCCAAAAAGTTGCTGTACTAAGGTCAGCCAATATGTCACTAGGTATAAACCTTCTTATGAAACTTGTCAAAGAAGCTGCTTTAAAACTGGCAGATAATGGCTTTGATATTGAAATTGTTGAAAAACATCACAACCAAAAACTTGATGCACCTTCTGGCACAGCTCTTGCACTTGCAGATTCAATTAATGAAGAACTTGGTGACAGATACGAATATGTCTATGACCGTTCACGCGAACGTAAAAAACGTGAAAAGGACGAGCTGGGAATATCTGCAGTACGTGGCGGTACAATAGTTGGCGTACATGATGTAATATTTGCAGGAACAGATGAAGTTATTACTCTTTCACATACAGCATATTCAAGGGCTGTATTTGCAAAAGGCTCTGTGGTCGCTGCAAAATTTATGGAAGGAAAGGGTGCTGGCTATTATGATATGGCCGATGTGCTGATGTAATGAGTCTAATCACAGGTATAGATATTGCAATAGCTGTAATACTTATAGGTGCTGTGCTTTTTGGATATATGACTGGTCTTGTAATGGAAATTGCACACCTTCTTTCTATAGCAGCAGCGTATATAGCAGCCGCAGCAGCAGTAAAACTATTTCCGTTGCAGGCTGCCAATCTGGTGGTTTTTCCAGTTGTATTTTTTGTTGTGTCTGTAGTGCTTCGCCAAATTGTTAAACTTTTAAAAATAGTTGACCATATACCAGTGATTGGACCTATTAATCATATTGGCGGAGCCGTAGCTGGTTTTTTAGTTAATTTTATAATAATATATATAGTATGCAGCATATTTTTTGGCATAGTGCCACAAGAGTTTCTTGACAGCATAGGGCTTACAAAAGATGCAATAGAAGGCTCATTGCTGCTGCAAGCGTTTTATTAATATATAATCTTTTGCATATGGAGGGTTTTGTGAATAAGATAAACTACCAGCTTGTACTTGATGGTATAATAGATAACATTGTAAAAAACAACCTCTGTCCAAGCCTTTTAATGCATAGCTGTTGTGCACCATGTAGCAGTTATTGTTTAAGTTATCTGGCAGAATATTTTTCTATTACAGTTTTATACTATAATCCTAATATTTCGCCAGAACAGGAGTATTATAAACGTGTAAATGAGCAGCAGCGACTTATAAAAGAACTTCCAGTAAAAAATAAAGTAAATTTTATAGAGGGACAGTATGAACCTTTAAAATTCTTTGAAATGGCTAAGGGGCTTGAAAATATGCCAGAAGGTGGTGAAAGGTGTTTTAAATGTTATGAGATAAGACAGCGTAAAGCGGCAGAATATGCAGCTTTACATGGCTTTGATTATTTTACAACCACACTTTCTATAAGTCCGCATAAAAATGCAGAAGTGCTTAACAATATAGGCTTAAGGCTTGAGAAAGAGTATGGCGTTAAGTATTTGGTATCCGATTTTAAAAAAAGGGGAGGCTACCAGAAATCAATACAGTATTCTAAAGATTATTGTCTTTACCGTCAAAATTACTGTGGATGCATATTCAGTAAAAGGAACGAACCAAGTATTTGTCCTTAAAAGAAATGGAGATTATGATTGATGGCTGAAATTTGGGATATTTATGATGAAAATGCTAACCTTACAGGTCGCACTATGGAGCGTGGCGAACCAAAAGCTGGTGATTATATGCTATGTGTCCATATATACCTTTATACACCAGATGGAAAGTTTCTTGTACAGAAGCGTGCCATGAACAAGGAAACACATCCCGGCGAGTGGGATGTCACTGGTGGAGCTGTACTCTCTGGTGAAGACAGTATTGATGGTGCTATAAGAGAGACAGAGGAAGAGGTAGGCATTAAACTTAATAAATCAGAACTCATGCTTGTAGGACGTTTAAAAAGAAAGAAAAATTTTGTAGATATATATTTTGTAAAAAAGAATTTTGATATAAGTGATTGTATGTTACAAAAAGAAGAAGTGGATGAGGTAAAGCTTGTTGGATATGACGAAATGCTTGACCTTGCACTTCATTCAAGAAGACGTGATAAAGAATATTTAGGTGTTCTTAAAAATGCAGTTGAAAAAATTTTATAGAATCGAGGATATTTAAAATGGGAATGACTATGACACAAAAAATCTTGGCAGCACATGCAGGTCTGCCGTCTGTCGAGGCTGGGCAGCTTATTGAGGCAGACTTAGATTTAGTGCTTGCCAATGATATTACAGGGCCAGTGGCTATCCACGAAGTAGAAAAACTTAATAAAAAGACAGTTTTTGATAAAGATAAGGTGGTTCTTGTTCCTGACCATTTTGCACCAAACAAAGATATTAAATCAGCAGAACACTGCAAATGTGTGCGTGAATATGCAAAGGCACATGATATAACAAATTATTTTGAAGTAGGGCAAATGGGTATTGAACACGCACTTCTTCCTGAAAAAGGACTTATAGTTGCAGGTGAAACGTGTATAGGTGCTGATTCGCATACTTGTACATATGGTGCTCTTGGAGCATTTTCTACAGGTGTAGGAAGCACTGATATGGGATGTGGTATGATAACAGGAAAAGCTTGGTTTAAAGTTCCATCTGCGATTAAAGTTGTACTTACAGGAAAGCCTTCTAAATGGGTAAGCGGCAAGGATGTTATACTGCACCTTATTGGAATGATTGGTGTAGATGGTGCATTGTATAAATCACTTGAGTTTACAGGTGATGGTATTGCAAACTTATCAATGGATGACCGCTTTTCAATTGCAAATATGGCTATCGAAGCAGGTGCCAAAAATGGAATTTTCCCTGTAGATGAATTGACCATTGCATATATGAAAGAACATTCACAAAAAACATATACTGTGTATGAAGCAGATGAAGATGCTGTATATGATGAAGAATATACTATTGATTTAAGCAGTTTAGAATCAACAGTTGCTTTTCCACATCTTCCTGAGAATACAAAAACTGTAAGCGAAGCAGGAGAAGTAAAAATAGACCA